>JAAYJR010000071.1 GCA_012522835.1 Bacteroidales bacterium | reverse complement strand
TACTCCCGACAATTGACGTTTTTAAAAATTTTCGTCTTCCGTATTTATTTTCCAAAGGACTGTTCTTTAGTTCATAATAATTTTCCATTTGTATATATCTATTTAAATTCCAATTAATTACAACAAGTGAATTCACCCTTATAACCCGATCCCGATTTTAACAGAAAAAAAGTCACCACTAAAGAAAATTATTCCAATGTAATTTTAATTCTGTAATCTAATTTATGATCATTCTGAAATAATATAAATCAGCCTGTTCTGACCCGTCCATCACTGCTCTTTCAGTAAATACCACCAGGTATTCATTTTTATTAATGGGTGTAATTGTCGGATATCCGTAAAACTGTCCATTGACAGGTCTTTCACAATCGATACCCAGCTTTGCATTGGGACGTAAAATTTCATGTTGTAAAGTCCAGCCTTTAGGATTGCCAAATACATCATCAGGTTCTGCTGTGTAGATAAAAAGACTGTTTTGCTCATTCGGGCGGGAATACCTGTCACTTCCCATAGCGATAAGCAGATTACGGCCCTTATCGTAAATTATCTCAGGTGCAGCTCCCCAATGCAAATTAGGAGGAATATTTGTTTGTTCCGGTTTAGTCCATGTCTTGCCGTTATCATAGCTTTCCGTCTGAACAAAAGGGTGGCCAAATCCTCTGTCATCATCTCTCTGAAGAACTATAATTCTGTTTTTACCGCACCATGCCCCTGCAATTTCATTCATCCTGTATTCCTCCCCGTCTGAAGTATAATAAAATTCATCCCATGAAGAGCCATCATCACTAAATGCTATATATCTTCTTCTGGCTGTATAAATTCTGTTTTCATCCCAGTCATAAAGAAAGCCAGTCATGGTATATTTCCCTATGTCCGGATTATAAAACATCTGCCCGGTGCTCATATTTCCTTTCATCTTAAGAGCCTGTAGATCGTTCATTGATGGGTTTTTCTGAAGTTGTGACCATGTTTTACCGTCGTCATCACTATAAATAAAATATCTTCCTTCAGTATTTACACCGTCATAGTGCCTGAAAAAAACAACAATTCTTCCGTCTTCTGTTACTCCGCCATGAATATTCCGGTCGTCATATTTATGGCTGTTATAAACGGTTTGGACTTCGCCCCATTTATCCTGAAAAGGATCGTACTCAATTTTTGCAATATAACCGTCAGTCCCGACATGATCCCCTTTGATTCCCGGATCCATCCTGAATATAAGGAGGATATTGCCGTTTTTCAAAAGAGCAAGAAATCCCTCACTTGTATGGTCATCGTTACAAAGTACAGGTTTATACGGGGAGACATAAACTGTCCATTTTTTATTATCTGTCCTTACTTCCATACTATCTTTACAGGCGACTGACAAAAGGCTTAATGTCAGAAACATCAAACCAAATAATTTTTTGTTCATTTGAATATAATTTAGTAAAAAAATAATCAACTAAAAGGAATTAATCCCTTTACACATGACTTCCGTTTTCTGAATATGCACAAAATATCTTAAATTCTGAATAAACCATTCGGTTTCCGCCAATGAATTCGTGCGGCGAATACACTTCCGTCACTGCCATATTTCTCAGTTCCTGGACGTAACATCACCTCAGCTGTCGTCACCCATGTCTCATTTTTGCTTATATCAGTTACCCCGAAATTCCCCAGAGTGGCACCTCTTTCCGGAACTAAAACAGATTCGGTATCCCGAATAACACAAAGCTTTTCCGGATCAACCTGTGCCATAAACAAAGGAGCCCTGTGTCTTGTAACATGATCGTTAAAGGCTCCTCTCCGGGTATAGACTAAAAATAATCCGTCACTGTGAGTTACCCAGTGCTGCTGAGTATTATAATTTCCAAGATCATTACCATCGTCAAATGTCCATGGCCTTGGTTTTTCAAAATGCAATCCGTCAGTTCCTTTTGTTACAAATCCTTTTTGATCATTCCTGATCGTAAGGAAGTACTTATCCTGGAAGTAAGTAAGTGAAGGCTCTCCAAATCCTCTTGGCACATCAGTGCTTAACTCATCACCATGTTCCATCCATTGTAGTTTATTGCCATCGAATTTACACAGAACAATAGTGACTGTACTAAGACTCCCACTGCCCGGTGGACGAAAATAAACCGGTAAAAGAACTGAACCGTCGGGTTTGTCGAAACGCTGCGTACTTCCTGCTCCGCAATCGGAAAACCTGCCGGGCTCAGGAACCTCCAGCTTATGCCATGGTAACCAGACATTTGTATCAGGATTATAGACTGAGTACGAAGTATGTCTGGGCCTGGGACCGGGGGTAAATTTCCAGTCAGGTCCATAAACTACAGTATGGCCGGTTCCAAGCAAAACCTTTGAACCATGATGCCATCGCGGCCAGAAATCACTGACAACCACTGGTTTTTTAACCCCGTCAATCTCTTCAAAATGCGGGTAAAGAGGAGCTAATTCTTCCGGACTGCTCCATGTTTTTCCCAGATCATTAGTTATCAGCCCGTAGATATTATTAAAAACATCACTTCCCGAGATCAGGTTCATTGTCATTACCACACGAGGCAGTCCGTCAATTCCTGCACCGGGCACAATCCCTGCACGGGGATGCACCCAACTTCGCCTTTTTTCATCAAAAAGGCGTGCCGGAGTATCGAGAGACAATCTGTACTTCACCATCTTACCCTCAGATAATAAAGAATTCACGGTCAATGGCATGCATAGTGTTGAAATGCCTCCAATAAGGGAATGCTTTAAAAATTTTCGTCGTCCCTCCGATGTGTTAGCGGATCTTGATATAAATTCAGAATCATTCATAATTATAGAAGAATTAATGTTTTAATCTATGTCACAAGTTATCAGTCAGAACATAGAGAGATCAGATCTCTCATCTCAAGGTCATTCCTGTCGCGGCAAAAAAAGATGGCTGCATCTTTGAGAACCTGAGTTTCATTCAGTGTCCCTTCTTTGTCAATATTAAGCTTATTTATGCCTGGGTTAACACTACCTTGGTCTACCTCAAAAATATACAATCCGTCTTCTGTAGAGCTTTTGAATTTTGCTTCTGATTCATTAACTTTAATAACGAGATCGCCGGAACTTACATTATCCGCATATACAGCCACGTAAACATCAGCATCAACAGATTCATCTCCAACTATTCCTGACTGGCAACTCCGCCCCAACCTACAGTTTTAAATAACTCAAAATGACGTAAAAAATCAATCAGAGTATTTTTATACTTCCTGCTTCCTAGGGTACTAAACCTCCGTGTTCCCTGATGAGGTTTTTTACTTTATCCAAGGGAACATCCAGAGGTGTTTTGCCAACCTGACAGGCGATTGCTGCAGTGGCTGCAGCTGCCTGTCCCATTGCCATACATGAGGCTTG
>JAAYJR010000405.1 GCA_012522835.1 Bacteroidales bacterium | reverse complement strand
TGAACAACAATACTGCTATATATTGGGCCTTATCCTTTGATGGTTCCGTTCGCTCAAGCGAACGGCAAGGGATAAGGCATTGAACTAACCGGCTGCTATTATCGGAGCCTAATCCATTGTTGTTGGTTTGGCACAATAATCCATCAGAGACTCATATATTGTAGATGTTTTGCAATATCACACATCGAAGCCTTATCCATTGCCGTCGGTTTCAACCGACGGATTCAAAATCCAAAATCCCAAAAAATTTTTTATATGCTCTTTTTATATGAACTGCGGTATTTTCAGCTGCACCCCACCCTTCAGGGCAGACTCATGAGCAACAATCCCAGGTACTGTATAGGCCAGCGCCTCATGAATATTCACAGTAGGCTGACGCTCATTTATCAGTGCATCAATGAACTCATGAGTCAGAAAAGTATGCGATCCGTGATGGCCGCTGTTATGACGCAAAGGTTCAGGCAGCATATCAGTGCTCCACCATTGCGGTTGCTCGTAGTCCTCCAGCTTTGGAACACTCTTTACGAACCCCGCATCATCCTTCCCTAACACATCACTCTTTTTCACCAGCGCTGAACCACTCCTTCCGTTATCGGCATAAAAACTCATTTTGGTGCCAATCCAGTTAGCCCTCTCCCCACCGAGGTGCGCCCCTTTCCACCAAATATTCACCCGGAAGGAAGTTCCTCTGTCAGTCTTAAAAAAGGCTGATTGATTCCAGAAAGGATTGTTATAAACATTATCCTTCAGACATTGTGCATCATCGCCCCAACCCTGACAAACAACTTCAGTAAGCCTCTCTCCGGTAACTCCAATCAGCAGAGAGGTACTATGGGTAGGATAAAGCATAGGAGCCATGCCATAGCGCCAGGTTCTCCGGCCATTCTCAAAATAGAGATTATCAAGACCATCGTGCTGATATTCAGATTCAACATAATAGAGATCGCCAAAATCACCGTTCCTGTACATCTTACGCACCGATATAGTATGCTGCTGATAATATCCAGTCTCAGCCATCATGTATGTAAGTCCGTATTTTTTTACTGCCTCCAGCAGCTGCTCAGCCTCTTCAAGAGTTCCGCAGGCAGGTACAGCGCTGATAACATGCTTGCCATGCTTCATACACAAAATAACATGTTTCACATGGTCAGGAGCTCCGGTGAAAACACCGATGGCATCAATATTTTTATCTTTCACCATCTCCCCGAGCGACGGATATGACTTGTCGCACTTATAAGTCTGCATAAGATGTTTTCGCCTGTCCTCCCTAAGGTCGCTGACAGCCTCCACAATACAGCCGGGATGCTCATGCCACTGGAATGTACTGCCAAACCGGCCCCCCACGATACCAATACGGATCTTTTTTGATGATTGTCCTGCCGCAATGAATGCAGGACTAACCAATGCTGTTCCGGCCAGTGCCGCATTTTGGGCAATGAAACTTCGCCGGGAAATTTTATTGTCATTCATAGTGTCAGATTGAATTATATATTGAAGCTCCTGTAGAGCTCATTTATTTTTCCTGACAGTGCATTACATACCACTGCCCTGTCTGATAATTTACCTGATCAGATAGCCTCAATAGTTGAAGGCGGCTTTGTTGCAATGTTATAGGTAACACTTACCACTCCAGGCACTGTGCTTGTGATCTCTTCTGCCATTTGCTCCAGCAACTCAAAAGAAAGCCTTGCAGGCTTTGCAGTCCTGGCATCCTTACTATTCCAGCAACGCACCTCTATCTGCTGCCCGAACTCTCTCTTCCCGTCACGCATGCCAGTTACCCGGTCCTCATGAAGAATTGCCAGATACTGAAATGCACCGCTGGCCTTTAGCACACGCTCCACAACAACAGTTGCTTTCCGCACCGTATCGATACGCTCCGGAGTTACCTCTCCGATAATACGGGCTGCCAGTGCTGGTCCGGGGAATGGAATACGTGCAAAAAGCTCTGAAGGCAAGCCTACAGCCTCACCAACCTTTCTCACCCCCTCTTTTCTGAGCCTGATAAGAGGTTCAAGGATCTTATAGCCAAATGCATCCTGGGGATCAATACCCAGTTGTTCAAACACATTATGCTGTCTCTTGATACCTGCAACAGTTTCATCTATATCAGTCAGTATAGTCCCCTGCAACAAATATTTTGCATCACTCTCCCTGACGATCCTGCCAAAGACATTCCGGTAAAAAGTTTGTGTTATCGCCTCACGCTTCTCCTCCGGATCGGTGATACCCTTCAGGGCATCAAAAAACTCTTCACGAGCATCAACGATCTCCACTTCAACACCAAGATTTTTAAAAAGATTGTAAACCTGTTCAGCCTCACCTTCCCTCATAAGGCCATTTTCAACAAATACAGTCCTGAGCTTCCTGCCCAGGGCAAGGTGCCCCAGCATGGTAACAACCGATGAGTCTACGCCGCCCGACAGAGCATTGATGGCAATGTCGCCACCTACAGCATCCCTGATTTCCTGAGTCCTCTCACTAATAAATTTTTCGGGGTTAAGTTCCTGAAGTCTGATTTCTTCTATCACTGGTATTTAATTTAAAAAAGAGTTGCAAGATTGAAGGCCTGCAACTCTTTGCTGTTTCAGTGAACCTGAAGGGACTCGAACCCCCAACCTCCTGATCCGTAGTCAGGTGCTCTATCCAATTAAGCTACAGGTCCAATTTCACTAAAGCGCTGCAAATATAATATTTTTGTATACAGAGTTCAAAAAATTAATGAACAATATTTGTTATTAATCACTTTCCGCAGGAGGCTTTTTATTGTCGCCGGAGTTGATGAAATCTATTATCTCGCTTCTCGTCAATATTTTGACATTTGTCAGAATAACATCTTCAGCCAGAAAATTCCCATACTGGTTACACTCATCAATAATTTCAGAAAAAATATCCTTCAGATTTGCCTTCAGGGGCAATAGTAACAGAGAGGAGGCAAATCCCTGCGAAAAATCGATCGACTCAAATTCACCATCCTTTTTCTTCAGTGCAAAAATCAATTCATCCTTTAAAAGTTTTTGATGCGAGGATTCAAGCATCATATCCGGCGAACTGGAAATAAAAACGACATAGTAACGCAGCTTCTTTCCTTTACCTCCAAGTCCGGTCGAGATAAAAACCTGTTTTTCATCAAGCAAAGTACTCTGCAGCAGCATACGGCTCTCCTGAAAAGCCAGCACAGCCCAGTTTCTGACCTGTTTATCAGCATTTTTCAGATAATTCTCAATCATCCGGTAAGCCTTCACATCAGGTACCAGCGCCAACGACACCAGCAACTCCTTTTTTCTTTCTTCAGAAGTTTCGGGTAAAAAAAGTTCATCGCAGTTCTCCGGCAGCTCATTAACAGCCTTATTCTTCTCCCTCAGTTTCTTCGATAACTCAAAATACCTGAATTGCTCATCTATATCAATCTGCTCCTCAAGAATATTGAAATTATCAGGAATATCATCAAACACTTTCTGAATGTCACCGTATGATTCGTCTTCATCCATAATCACAATTTATTAACAAAATTACCTGTTTCTCACCTAAAGAAACAATTAAAAATTAAATTCAATATATTTGCAATCTTATTTTTATTTAATTTAAATTAAAAAAGAAGTATTGAAGCTAAGTGAGGTTAAATACAGCGAAACGGTAATAATCACAAAGATCCTTGGCCACGGTTCTTTCAGAAAGCGCATTTCTGAAATGGGATTTGTAAAGGGGAAAGAGATAAAAGTAATCAAAAATGCTCCATTTAACGGTCCATTTGAATTTAAGATACTTGATTATAATGTTTCACTGAGAAAATCTGAGGCTGACCTTATCGAGGTGGTTCCTGTCGGCAGCTTCGACGAGACACTTAACGGAAATCACAAGGGGGTTATAGGTGTTAAAACTGCTCTTGCCGTCCAATCACAAAAAAGCCACATTATAAATGTAGCTCTTGTCGGTAATCCAAACTGCGGAAAGACAACTCTTTTTAACCACATATCCCACTCAAAAGAGAACGTGGGAAATTACACCGGCGTAACTGTCGATATAAAGAGGGCTGAGTTCAAGGCCAAAGGATATACGTTCATTTTTCATGACCTTCCGGGGACATACAGCCTGACTGCCTATTCGGAGGAGGAAATATTTGTAAGAAAATTTATTTACGAGCAGACTCCTGATATAGTCATTAATGTCCTCGACTCCACAAGCCTCGAAAGAAGCCTTTTCCTGACAACCCAGCTGATCGATATGGACCTGCGGATTGTTGCAGCCCTGAATATGTATGATGAGCTTGAAAAGAAAAAAATCGAATTTGATTATACCGGGCTGTCAAGACTTATGGGACTCCCCTTCCTGCCTACTATCAGCTTGAAGGGTATTGGACTTGACAGACTGACAGATAAGGTCATTGAAGTTTTCGAAGAAAGGGATAAAATTACCCGGCATATTCATATTAATTATGGGAACGACATTGAAGAGTCTATTCAGAAAATCAGGCTTAAAATAAAAGAGGACAAACCGATAACGGACAAGATATCATCCCGTTTTCTGGCAATAAAGATGCTGGAAAAGGACAGACATATAAAGGAGCTGTTGTCGCAATACCCAAATTTCAGGGATATTGAAAATACCAGCATGAAAGAGATCAGGCGGATTGAAGTCCTGTTCGACGAAAAAAGTGAGACTGTCATCACAGATGCAAAATACGGGTTCATAGCAGGAGCCTTGAAGGAGACATTCAAAAATCCCTTCCGCAAGGAGAAGACAAGATCAGAAAAAATTGACAATATACTAACCCACAAATACTTAGGATTCCCGATCTTTACGGCGATATTATTCCTGATGTTTTATGCCACCTTTAACCTCGGCTCTTACCCGATGAACTGGATAGACAATGCAGTACTGTGGGTGAATAACTTTATTTCAGATATAATGGACGACGGAATGCTGAAAGATCTTATAACTAACGGAATCATAAGCGGTGCGGGCAGTGTACTGGTATTTTTACCAAATATACTGATTCTGTTTTTCTTTATCTCCGTTCTTGAAGAGTCAGGATATATGTCCCGCGCCGCTTTTATTATGGATAAGATAATGCACAGGTTCGGACTGCACGGAAGGTCATTTATTCCCCTGATAATGGGATTCGGATGCAACGTGCCGGCAATACTGGCAACACGGTCAATGCGTAACCGTAATGACAGGATCCTCACCATGCTTATTATACCTTTTATGTCGTGTTCGGCACGTCTGCCGGTCTATATCCTGATAATCTCAGCCTTTTTCAGTAAATATGAATCTCTTATACTTATCGGTCTCTATGCCCTGGGGATAGTATTTGCATTTTTTACCGCAAGTATACTGAACAAAACCATGTTCAAAAATAAGGAAACCCCGTTTGTGATGGAACTGGTTTCTTACCGGTTGCCAACGATGCGGACTATAATCTATCACATGTGGGACAAGACCAGCCATTATCTTAAAAAGATCGGCACCGTTATTTTGCTGGGCGCCGTAATTATATGGGCGCTGGGATACTTCCCCCGTGAAACTGAAAATAGCAAACAGTCTGCCTCCACTACAGAAAATATGATCACCGGAATACAGTACAGTCCCCAAAGCGGGTCCGGGACAGAGACTCACGGACAGTCCGGACAGCTTGCCAACTCTTACCTCGGACGGATTGGGCGGTT
>JAAYJR010000156.1 GCA_012522835.1 Bacteroidales bacterium | reverse complement strand
CATAGTAATTTGAGCCCACATAAGCATTGCTTATTCCTTTTGAAAGCAGGTACTTAACAACAGCCTGTGCTCTTCTTTCAGACAGTTTCATGTTATACTGGCTTGTACCAATATCACAAGTATGGCCCCCTACTTCAATTTCATACTCTTTGCTGCTTGACAAAGTGCTGACAAGTCTATCGAGTTCACTTATTGCATCAGGTTTCAGTACAGCTTTATCAAAATCAAAGTAAATAGTCGGGATTGTTAATGTCTGCCAATCAGGGCAACCGTCGTTAGAAGCTGGTCCTGGTTCATTCGGACACCTGTCTTCACAATCAATTACACCGTCGCCGTCTGAATCAAGCGGACAACCATCTGAATCAACAGGGCAACCTCTTGGAGTATCCGGGCATTTATCTAAATTATCCGGAACGCCGTCACCGTCGGTATCAGGACAACCATTGAATTTTGCAAGTCCGGGTGTATCCGGGCAGTCGTCAAGATGATCCGGAATGCCGTCGCCATCGCGGTCGGGACAACCTTTAAACCTAGGGTCACCGGGAACATCGGGACATTCATCAAGATAGTCCGGCACGCCATCTCCATCTCGGTCAAGCGGACAACCTTTTTCATCAACCTGAACTCCGGGAGGTGTATCAGGACATTCATCTTTTCTGTCTGGTACTCCGTCGCCATCTGAATCTTTAGGAGCTCCAAATGCAAATTCGATTATACCGTTTAACTTAACAAAGTTATCAGTAACAGTGACCTCATTCCAGCCTTCATGTCTGATACCTTCTATGCCATTTATGTAACCAGCTTCAAGATATAGGGAAGTATTCGGGCTGATCGGAATTTTAGTTCCCAAACCTGCATCAAAATTGACTCCTGATTCCAGATTGTCCCACAAATAACCAACACCTCCAAAAAGATAGGGCTGGAAACCACTATTTTCATTGAACAGTTTCAGGCGCAGATTCAATAATGGATTTACAATGTCTACTCCATCATCATTAAACCCGGCATCAGTTTTTAACATCAAATCAAATCTGGGACTAAGATAACGGCTTATATAGAACTCACCAAGAAAACCAATCTCCTCCAGATCTAAGTTGTAATAGGCGCCAGGTCCTAACCCAATAGCCCACTTTTTCTCAGAGTTTTGAGCTAATGCCTGTCCCATTATAAAAAGAGACAACAAGATAAATGTAAATTTTTTCATAATCACGAATTTAAATGAATGTTATTAATCTTTGGTAGCAATTTAAAAAATATTTTTTATCTGACAAATATCTTCAGTGTGTAGATATTAAAATTTACACACAATACCTGTTACGAAACAAATTTAAATATTTATTTTAAAATAATATATAATTCTTTGAATTTTTGTTATTTACAATGCAAATTTGCTTTACTTCTTTGTTAACGAATATTTTAGCCATCAGCTTTTTCCTCATCAGACTCCTCTTCCGTGAAATTCAATAGTCCATTTTCCAGTAAAATACCGTACCAGAGCATCACTTTTTTGATATCGGAGACATAAACTCTGTCCCGATCATATGCAGGAAGTACTTCAGCGAAGTATGTTTTGAGCTTTTCACCCGACGATTTATACTCTATGGCGTTCCCTCCGTTTTCTTTTTCAAAAATAATTTTCAACACATCTTTTAACGGTATATCTCCTTCAGAAGAATATATAGCAATATCATCCAGAGCAGAAATTTTTGATGATGAGTAGACAGGCATCCGTTTGCCTGTTTCCAATGACTCAACTATTATATTATTTTTTGTTTCAGCTATCAACTTAAACAAACCTGAATGTCCCGAAATTGCAAGTATCCCTTTTAGCATCACTTTTTTTTGCGAATATACAATTTTTGTTAAACAGACATATTATTGATCAGTTAAAATTTATTTTATATGAAAAACCTCCCTTTATCCATATTCCGGGCTGCATAATATTTCCAAGGTCGAAGTAACTCTTGTTGAAAATATTATTTACAGTGACAAATAGTTTTATACAATTGTTTTGGTATACTGCCTTTGAATCGAATACCCAAAATGGCAGGTATGGCTTTTCAACAGACGTATTATTATTAATATAGGCAGAGTAGGTACCGGAACGGTCCTGAAAACTTCCCCTGATATTAATGGAAATTCTACGTGTAATATTCTGATTCACCGAAAATATAAATTTATGCTTCAGATAATCAAGCACATAATAAGAGATGAACTCTGATTCTTCCTTGATCTGGTCATTAAAACTGTATCCTAAAAGTATCTTATCAGTCCCTAAACCGGAAATTACTTCATTTAGCTCAACTTGTAATTCAGCTCCGTAGCTTCTTATTTCTGTCAGGTTCTGTGACTGCCACAATTCATCATTATCAGATTTTATCCAGTCGATCATATTTTGGCCACTACGGTAAAACAGACCAATATGCCCTTTTATAAATTTATGGTTAAGCTTCAATCTCCCGTCAATTGTATTTGAAAATTCAGGTTTTAACAGAGGGTTACCAATATTAGCCGGGCCTGAATAATACAGTTCTGTAAAAGTAGGAAGCCTCATTGCCCTGTTCCAGGAAAGGCCCGACATTAACACAGAACTGAACGAAAAGCTCAATTTTACGCCGGGCAGGAAATGCAATCCACTGTTATTGCCACTGGTGTAATTCATTATCCCTCCTGCCGAAAATATCCAGTCAGAAAAATAATATTCATGATCTATAAATACAGATACTATGGACCTTTTATCTGAATGAGTATAAAAAGCATCCTCTCCCGGCACCCTGACAGGTTTACCGGATGTCTCCCCCAGCACTGAACTTAAAATGTTCTCCGAACGGTATTCCGACCCGAAAGATGTTTTACCGGCAGACCAAAAAATCCATGACCTCATATTACCTCCCCAGGTATCAGTACGGTGATAATTATGACTCGGGTACCAGTCAGGCGCATTAACCCTGAAGAGCATAAATTTATCACTATTCCTTCTATAGTATACTACAGGTGTCAAGTGCATTCTTCCCGAAGAGCTCCATCTGCCGGAAAAAAAGGAGGAACCAACCTCTTCGAACTGATCCGGATAACGGGGCGAGTAGAAACTATTTGCCCCGAAGGCCTTTTCAGAAAGTCCGGCCTGACAATCCATTCTGCCTTTTTTAAATTTAAACTGATTAGAATAATAAAGGGATGATATCCGGAAGTCTGTATTATTAATATACCCATCTGATTTTTTTACCTCTCCGCTCAGGAGGTGCGCGGTTTCACTAATTTTAAAATTCCCGGATAAATCAATATCAGAATAACCAAAACTTCCAATGACGGCAGATATAGCTGAAGAGTTGCCTTCAGGCTCCTTTGTTATAATATTTATCGCACCGGCGAAGGCAGCCGGACTATAAATTCCTGCAGATCTGCCATCCAAAAATTCTATTCGTTCTATTTGAGATATACTTACGGGAATATTCAGACTATGATGGCCCGTCTGCGGATCAGATATATTAATACCATTAAGTAATATCAGGGTCTGGTCGAATGTGCCTCCCCTTAAGCCTGCATCAGCCTGCACCCCCTCTGCTCCCCTGCCCCTGATGTCAGCTGAAATATAATACTCCAGGATATCCTGCAGATTTTCTGCCGGTGCTGATTCAATATCTTTAGACTCAAAAACTGTAAGTATCCTATCCATCTCCTGCCTTACAGAAAATAATCCGGAAGCAGTTATTTTTACCTCTTCAATTGAATATTCCCTTCTAATAACTGTAGTATCCTCCTGTCCAAATAAAGTATTCGATACCGAAATACATACAAAGACAAATGATACAAATAATAAACGTGTGACCACTAAAGATGAAATTATTTGACAGCAGAAGTAAAAAAAATTACTAAATCTCATCTCAT
Organism: Bacteroidales bacterium; assembly: GCA_012522835.1. Lineage (GTDB taxonomy): Bacteria > Bacteroidota > Bacteroidia > Bacteroidales > Prolixibacteraceae > JAAYJR01. Next base: position 42 of record JAAYJR010000156.1, on the reverse strand, counting down.
AATAATTTAAAACTTATTTGTCGTAGCTCGTTTCATAGTTTT
>JAAYJR010000066.1 GCA_012522835.1 Bacteroidales bacterium | reverse complement strand
TAGCAATACTACTTGTCAAATTATAGTGATAAATTAACTGTTTGCGTGTTATTCCTCTGGATATTTCTTCTTCTTTGTTATTTAAGTATTCATATAACTTTACTACCTCATGTTTCCTCTTAAGATCAATTAGTTCGTCAATATCATTACATTTTCTTTTATACATTTTAATCCTCCCTTAATGTTTTTCACATTTTAATTACATAATGAATATTTCGCGGCAGCGGATCCACAGGTACGCTTTATAGCTCCACCTGTACGTGGAATGAATCCACTTGAACCCCAATTCACGCAATAGCTCCACTTTAGGAATAATCTTTTGTAAAATATAAAAGAGGGCATCCTCATATTTTACAGAAGGGAGGCCAATAATTATGGCCAATAAAATCAAAGTGAAGCTCATCTTAGAGCTTCGTGCCGCTGGATTGTCGCGAAATACAATAGCAGCAACACGGCACATTTCAAAACACTCAGTTAGTGATGTAATGCACATTTCTGACGCAAAAGGCATCACCTATAATGATGTCAGGTCTCTCCCAGAAGAGACAGTCTATCGTATGTTCTATCCTGATAAGTTTGCTGTAGAGCAACTTTATGAACAGCCAGGTTATGAGTATGTACATCAGGAATTAAAACGAGTTGGAGTTACACTCAAGCTTCTCTGGCAGGAATATCAGGAAAAATGCAACTCTTCTAGCAAGATTGCGATGGGATATACAAAGTTCTGTAAGGGATACGCTGATTACGCTGTTGTTAATAAGCTCACAAATCATCTGGAACACAAACCGGGGATTGTAACCGAAGTAGACTGGTCTGGTCCTACAATGAGCTACGTGGATACATCCACCGGAGAAGTCGTGACAGTTTATCTGTTTGTAGGAACGCTGCCTTATAGCCAGTATTCTTATGTGGAACCAACTCTTGATATGAAGATGGATACATTTATCCGTTGCCATATCAGGATGTATGAATACTTTGAAGGTGTTACCACCAGACTTACTTGCGATAATCTTAAGACCGGTGTGGTTTCTCATCCAAAAGATGGGGAAATCGTTCTTACCGCCGATTATGAGGCTTTAGGAGAACATTACATGACAGCCATTATGCCTGCCGGAGTTCGTAAGCCTAAGCAGAAAGCATCTGTAGAAGGTACAGTAGGTAAGATAGCTACTGCCATCATTGCAAAGCTGCGAAATGAACTTTTCTATTCTTTCCCCGATCTTAAAGCTGCTGTTGCTAAGAAACTTTATGAGTTCAATCATGAGAACTTTCAAAAAAGAGATGGCAGCCGATATGATTCTTACCTTGATGAAAAACCAGCACTACATTCCATTCCTGCAATTCCGTATGAAATCGCTACATGGGTTTACGGACGCAAGGTGAACATCGATTATCATGTTGTATTCGAATACAATCGCTATTCCTGTCCTTATCAGTATGCGCACAAGAAGGTTGATCTAAGGATTACCGATACCACAGTGGAAATATTCAGTGGTGAAAATAGGTTGTCCACACATAACAGGTTTCCTGCCGGTCGTAAGAATCAGTATGCCACTCATACGGAGGATATGCCCGACAAGTTCAAGTTCAGTCCATGGGACGATATCAGAATTAAAAACTGGGCATGCTCCATCGGAAAATACACTGCTGAAACAGTGGAACGTATCTTTGAATATGTGAGTATAAAAGAACAGGGCTATAATCCTGCTCTGGCTGTTCTGCGTTTAAGCAATAAGTATTCCGAAGCACGCCTGGAAGCTGCCTGTGAATTCGCCATTACAAATGGAATTAAAAAGCCCCGTTACCACCATCTTAATTCTATTTTAGCCGCCAATCAAGATGTATTGTATCTTGAAAGCAAGAATGCTAAATCGAATCAAACACGCAAGATGGGATATCTTCGTGGAAGTGATTATTACGGAGGTGGTAATAATGATTAATGATGAAACCAAACGAAAGCTACGTGAATTAAACATGTCGGAAATCATCACAGGACTTGAGTTCCAGCAATCAGAGCCTACTACAGTATCGTTATCTTTTGATGAACGGATGCAACGGCTTACCGATTATGTATATCAAGAAAAGTATAACGGTAAAATCCAGCGATTAATCAAATCAGCAAAGCTCCGATTTCCCCAAGCTGATATCCATAGCCTTTATTATGATGGAAGGCATTTGGATAGAAATCTATTAAGCGAGCTTTTTAGTTGTCAGTACATAGATCATCATCAAAGTATCATCCTTCAAGGACCTACTGGGTCTGGTAAGACTTTTCTTAGCTGTGTATTCGGAAAACAAGCCTGTCTCAGACAGACAAAAACTAGATATATACGTTTTCCAGATCTATTAATGGAGTATGGTGATGCATCCCTTGTTCAAGGTCAGCAGAAAAAGCTGCTCGCACGATACGGAAAAATTCCTTTGCTTATTATTGACGAGTGGCTTGTCTCTGACGTATCCGACAGCGAATTGTACTTTCTCTTTGAACTGATGGAAAGACGGTCAGATACAACCTCCACCATCTTCTGTACTCAATACAGAAAAGATGATTGGATAAAGCGTATGGGCGAAGGTATCCAGGCAGAAGCAATCGTTGATAGATATGCCTATACAGCTTATTGGATAGAAACCGGTACCATGAATATGCGAGAATACTGTTCTAAAAACAAGATTCAATGATTAATTAGGTGGAGCCTAAAGGCGAACCGTTGGTTCGCTAAGAAAACCTACTGGAGCGGAACCTTGTTCCGCTCCGGAGCTTCCACTGTGAAATAATCACTCAGACTGCTTCAGGAGGGATTAGGACGAATTTTGCTACCCAAAAGAACGAAAGAGGCAACCAGGCAATTGCAAATATAGGTGATAACCCTACGGTAAGTATTACTGCCAAGGCAAGCTCTGGAGGAATTAGAATAGAAAATTAAGAATTAATATAAGACAATAGTCTTTCTATATCACTTGCTGCCATAGGCTTATAAAAAAAGTAGCCCTGTAAAATACCACACCCATTATC
>JAAYJR010000610.1 GCA_012522835.1 Bacteroidales bacterium | reverse complement strand
GATATATATAATGATTAGGTATGAAGCATTCAATTATTTTATCTATTATTTTATTTTTATCTTTTCTTTCTGAAGCTCAGATTATTGAGCCAATAAAGTGGTCGTCCGATGCTAAACAGGAAGGCAGAGACGTTGAGTTGATTTTTACTGCTGAAATTGATGAAGGCTGGCATTTATATGATACATATCTGCCTGAGGGGGGGCCATTGCCTACACAGATAGTTTTTGCCGATTCCTCTTTATTTGAGTTTACATCTCAACTGGAAAAGCAACCGGAGCCGGTTGAAAAATTCGATAAAACCTTTCAAATGGATTTGAGATATTTTGTCAATCAGGCTGTTCTGACTCAAAAGATAAGGTTGAAATCGGAAGAGCCGGTTGAACTCAATGGTTATGTGGTTTTTATGGGTTGCGATGATGAAGTATGCCTTCCGCCCAATGAAATTGATTTCTCATTTCAGTTTAGCGGTTCAGAGTCGGAGAGCCAATCTTTGGTAACAGCAGATAATGAAGATATTGCTACTGTTAGCAGTGGGTCGGCAACGGGACAGTCATTGTGGCTTTTTATCCTTATTTCAGCACTGGCGGGACTGGCAGCTGTTTTAACTCCCTGTGTTTTTCCGATGATACCTATGACTGTATCTTTTTTTATGAGGGGAGGAGAGAACAGGAGCCGTGCCGTCCGTAACGGATTGTTCTTCGGACTTTCAATAGTTTTTATCTTTACACTCCTGGGCGGCCTCTTTTCTGTTGGTTTGTTCGGTCCAAATGCCGGTAATTTTCTGAGTACTCACTGGATACCTAATCTGCTATTTTTTGTCCTGTTTTTAGTTTTTGCTATCTCTTTCTTTGGAGCCTTTGAGATCATTTTACCGGGAAGCCTGGTTAATAAGACAGACTCACAGGCAGAAAAAGGGGGACTTACAGGTGCATTTTTTATGGCATTGACCACCGTCATCGTATCTTTTTCCTGTACGGGACCCTTTATCGGGGCGTTGATTATTGAGGCGATACAGGATGGCGGGATCAGGCCTCTTGCAGGGATGTTTTTTTTCGGGCTTGCTTTTGCTGCTCCTTTTACCCTTCTTGCTATCTTCCCGTCAGCGCTGAGTAAATTACCAAAATCAGGCGGATGGCTTAACTCTGTTAAGGTTGTATTTGCCTTCATTCTTTTGGCTTTCGGACTTAAGTTTCTTAGTAATATTGATCAGGTATATGGTTTTCAGATCATTAGCCGGGAGGTATACCTGGCTGCATGGATTGTGATTTTTGCAATGACAGGTTTTTACTTCCTTGGTAAAATCAGGTTTTCTCACGATAGCGAAGTGCCATATCTGAGTACAGGCAGAATCTTGTTAGCCATATCTACATTCACTTTCGTTCTGTATCTTTTTACAGGATTATTCGGTGCGCCCCTGAGTTCTGTTTCTGCATTGCTGCCGCCAGCCTCACCGGGACAGACACTCAGACCGGCTGGCAGTATCGCCTATCAGTCCGGTACCCCGGGAAATGAATTGTGTGAATCTCCTGAATAAGCTGACAAACTGCATTTACCTCACGGATTAACAGGATACTTTGATTATGAACAGGGTATAAATTGTGCCCAAAAATTAAATAAACCGGCATTTGTGGTATTTAAAGGCCATGCTTGTGCGAATTGTAAAAAAATGGAAAATAGCGTATGGGCTGACCCTGCCGTTTTAAAATTATTATCTGAAGAATATGTAATCATCGCACTGTATACAGATGACCGTACCAATTAGGCGGAGGAGGAGCGGATAACCTCTGCTGTTGACGGGAAGGTTGAAAATACTATGGGTAAAAACAACCTTGACCTGCTGATAAGAGAATATGAAACCAACAGTATCCCTTTTCATGTAATCATTGAACCAGGGGGTGAAGAACATAAACTGGGTGTCACTTTTGAACGTGACCAATTTTATAATTTTTTAAAAGAAGGCCTCTGAACAATTTCCAATGCCACTGCGTTACCGTTAGTATGAAGGTTTCGGTAAAAAAATTAATATTATTTTGCCGGAAACCCCAGATTTCAATAAATATATTTGAGGAATAAAAATAAATTATCATGGATTTATCACAGTGGTTATTCTGGAATGTTGATACTCAGGTAGATTTTGTGTATCCTAATGGCAAACTCTATGTGAAGGATGCTGAAAAATTACGTCCGCAATGGAAAAAAATAACCCGTCTTGCAAAAGAAAAATATGTAAGAGTAGTAAATACTTGCGATTCCCATAATTCAAACTCGGCTGAGATTGATCCATCTCCGGATTTCATTAATACTTTTCCCGAACATTGCATGACAGGCACCAGGGGAGCTGATTTTGTAAAGGAGACTGAACCGGAAGATCCTGTAATTTTTGACTGGGACAAAGAATATCTTATAACACCTGAACTTTTTGATTATTCAAAGTACCGGAACTATGTTATTCGAAAAGATGCATTTGATGTATTTGCAGCAAATCCCTATACTGATATTATTTTAAGTTGGTTAAAGCCTGAAAATGTTATTGTTTATGGTGTTACAACCAATATTTGCGTTGATTTTTCTGTGAAAGGATTGCTGAAAAGGGTTAAGAATGTTTATGTTGTGGAAGACGCAATAAAGGAATTACCAAACATTCCGCTGCCGATTGATGATTGGATATCGAAGGGTGTCAATATGATCAGGCTGACGGACCTGGGAAAGATGATGAACCGGGAATAAAAAACCTGTCTGAAAAACTTCTTTACATTCTGATTAACACAATCATTTCATGTTAAGTGGTAACTTAACTTAAATCATGGTTAACCAGATTGAAAGGTTAATATTTTTTGGACAGGTTTTTTAAACTATGTTCTTAAAATCATTTAGGAAACAGCATCTGCCAAATCAGCGCCTGCTTTGAACTTAACTACTTTTTTAGCAGGTATTTTAATTTCTTTACCTGTTTGGGGATTTCTACCGGTGCGTGCACCCCGTTCGCTTACAGAAAATGTTCCAAAACCGATGAGTGCTACTCTGTCACCGCCCTTCAGTGCATCAGTTGTTGCATCCATTAAAGCATCAAGTGCTTTTTTAGAATCAGCTTTTGTCAGGCCGGATCCTGCGGCCATTGCATCAATTAATTGTGCTTTGTTCATAAGTGGAATTTTTAAAATTAAACCTAAATTATTGAAAATTAAATACTTGAATTAAGTTAATATTTATTTTCGATCACATATTTCAATTAGTATTATTCTCAAACATACTGTAATTTCAGTAGTTAAAGAGAACTGTAATAGATTTATGCTAAATTCAGAAATTACTTTTAAATAAACAACTCATCTATGCTTTTTTTTAGCAATTTCTACAATTTTTCAATTTAGCTTTTCAGGATTGAAAAAAAATTCTAGTTTTGTGGCGCCCGGAGAGATGGCAGAGTGGTCGATTGCGGCGGTCTTGAAAACCGTTGAACCGAGAGGTTCCGGGGGTTCGAATCCCTCTCTCTCCGCAAATATCCGCAGGGCTGACCGGCGGATTATTTATTAAAAGCTGCAGGTAACTTTTAATTATCAAATTCAGGAAGGAATTATTATATTTGCAGCGTGAACAATACGGGTGTAGCTCAGTTGGTAGAGCACTGGTCTCCAAAACCAGGTGTCGGGAGTTCGAGTCTCTCCTCCCGTGCAAAAGACTGCAGAAATGCAGTTTTTTTTTATCTCATTTTAGAACATCTGCATTTTATGAAGTTTACTGTAACGGCCATTTGATTTGATGAGTTCTTCATGGGTCCCCTGTTCAACAATCTTTCCTTTATGCAATACACAGATCATATCAGCATTCTTTATTGTCGACAGCCTGTGCGCTATTACAAGTGATGTCCTGTTGTGCATAAGTTTTTCAAGTGCATCCTGGACAAGCCTTTCAGACTCGGTGTCGAGTGAAGATGTAGCTTCGTCGAGAATCAGAATAGGCGGATTTTTCATGACTGCCCGGGCGATTGACAGGCGTTGTTTCTGGCCTCCTGAAAGTTTATCACCCCTGTCGCCGATTGTTGTCTGGTACCCCTTTTCAGTTTCCATTATAAATTTGTGAGCATTGGCAATAGTTGCAGCATTTATTATATCTTCTTCGGTAGCATTGTCTATTCCAAAAGCGATATTATTGAAAATGGTATCATTAAAGAGGATAGGTTCCTGGTTTACATATCCTATAAGGTCCCGTAAATCTTTTATTTTATAACTGCGCAGATCGGTTCCGTTAATTGTGATACTGCCTCCGGTAACATCCCAGAACCGGGGCAGCAGATCGACAAGGGTTGTTTTGCCACTTCCTGACTGTCCGACAAATGCAATTGATTTCCCCTTTTCAATTGTCAGCGATATATTTTCTAACACCGGAACTGAGTTATAGGAGAATGATACATCATCATAAATAATCTTATCGTGAAATTCACTTATTTTTTTTGCATCAGGTATTTCAACAATTTCAGGTTTTGTATTCAGTATCATGTCTATCCTTTCCATTGAAGCAAGACCTTTCTCTACGCTGTAAAGGGCTGTTGAAAATGCTTTAGCAGGATTGATTATGTTATAGAAAAAAACAAGATAGCCTATAAATGATGCAGCATCAAGTGAACTCTGCTGGTTTAGTATCAGCCGGCCTCCATACCAGAGGACTATAATAATGACAGCCGTTCCCAGAAATTCACTCATTGGATGGGCCAGAAAACGCCTCCACATCAGCTGGTTCATTATTTGAAAGTAATTTTCATTTTCCTTTTCAAACCTCCTCGTTGCCCTTTTTTCTGCATTAAAAGCTTTTATAATTCTCAGTCCTGTCAGGTCTTCTTCAATAATGGACAATATTTCACCCATTTTATTCTGGCCTTTACGGCTCTCTTTTTTTAAGCTTTTACCGATTGCCCCGATTATCCAGGCAGCAATCGGAAACATCACAAATACGAATAGTGAAAGGCTCCAGCTCATATATACCATTACTACCACCGAGACAATGATTATGATAGGATTTTTTACCATCATATCAAGGGAGTTCATGATAGAGTTTTCCACTTCGTTTACATCATTTGTCATTCGTGCAATAATATCTCCCTTTCGTTCGTCTGAAAAAAAGCCAAGCTGCAGTTTAAGTACTTTCCTGTATATTCTTGACCTGATATCGCGCACCACACCATTCCTGATCAGTACCAGCATATAGTTAGCAAGGTAGTAGAAAGCTACCTTCAGAAGAACTGTTATTACGATAAATATACCGATAAAAACCAGTGCTTTCTCATGGTTATTTGCAATTATAACTTTGCTAATGAGATAGTTGGAATATTCAGTGAGCGATGATATATTGAACTGCAGATCAGGACGGGTGGTCACCAGCTCCTGTGTTTTAAATAGTATTTTCAGCGAAGGAATTAAGAGCAGGAATGAAAATGCGCCGAAAACAGCACTTAACAGATTGAAAAAAATATTCCAAATAAGATTCCATTTATAAGGAGGAATGAACCTGCGTAATAGTTGAAGAAAATCTTTCATTCTGTTTAAAATTTTGTAATTATTTGTAAATAAATAAATTAAAAATTTAAGAACATATGGAACCGTTCGTTCCTCACTCTCACATAAATTTTAATCATTCTTTTTTGTGAATTTTAAATGATGAAAATTCATGTTCGTTTCATATGATTTAATCATATTCTTGGGTCCCGATTTGATCAGGGATGTTCGTTTTATAATCTAAAAAACTCCGGTATAATTTTGAGGGGTGATCTTTTTAAGCTCATCTTTTACCTCTTCGCCAACATTCAGGGAATCGATAAATTTGTGAATTTGCTCTTTGTTGATCACTTCATTGTTTCGGGTTAAATCTTTTAATGCCTCATAGGGATTCGGAAACAATTCTCTCCGTAAAATGGTCTGAATAGCCTCTGCAACCACTGCCCAGTTATTTTCAAGGTCTGCGTCAATGGCATCCCGGTTGAGCACCAGCTTATTCAAACCTTTAAGAGTTGATTTTACAGCAATTACAGTATGTGCAAATGGCACTCCTATAAAGCGTGTTACGGTAGAGTCTGTAAGGTCGCGCTGAAGACGGGAGACAGGAAGTTTTTCAGACAGTTGTGCAAATCCTGCATTGGCTATGCCAATATTGCCTTCAGAATTTTCAAAATCGATCGGGTTTACTTTATGTGGCATTGTGGAGCTGCCTACTTCGTTCTTTTTGATTTTTTGTTTAAAATAATTAGTTGAAATATAGCTCCACATATCACGGTCGAGATCAAGTATTATATTATTTATTCGTTTTAATGCATCAAAGACTGCAGAATAGTTATCGTAATGGGCAATCTGGGTTGTATAGCGCGACCTTACCAGTCCGAGTTTTTCCCTGCAGAATTTATCTGCGAAGGCTTGCCAGTCAATGTTTGGATATGCCACCAGGTGTGCGTTAAAGTTTCCTGTTGCCCCTCCGAATTTTGCGTAGCAGCGAACTGCCCTCAGTTGTTCAACCTGAATGTACAGACGTTCAAGGAATACTCTTATCTCTTTTCCAAGTTTTGTAGGAGTGGCAGGCTGTCCGTGCGTTCTGGCAAGCATAGGCACCTCCTGCCAGCCGGTGGCTAACTCTTCAAGCTTGTCAGTCAGTTGCGACAGTAAAGGGAAGTATTCATTGTCCAGTGCGTCATGTATAGATTTGGGAATAGCAGTATTATTTGCATCCTGGGAGGTAAGCCCGAAATGTATAAATTCAATGTAGCTGCTCAGCCCGATGCGTTTGAACTCCTCCTTTAAATAATATTCAACTGCTTTTACGTCATGATTGGTGATCCTCTCAATCTCTTTGACTCTTTTTGCATCCTCAGGAGTAAAGTTTAGATAAAGTTTTTGTAATTCTTTTTTTTGCTTATGTGAGATTCCTGCCAGTTGGGACAGGGGAAGCTCGCACAACGCCAGGAAATATTCCACTTCAGTAAGCACCCTGTATTTAATTAAAGCATATTCACTGAAGTAGTTCATCAGGCCTTCAACCTTGTCCCTGTACCGGCCGTCAACCGGAGAAATAGCAGTTAAAGTATTTAAGTCCATCTATTCAATTTTAAACCTTGCAAAGTTAGTAAATTAGACGGATTACCTTTTTATTATGCTGAAATGTTTATTCTGATTGTTAATCTACACTATGATTTATCATGTTTTTGTTACTGTTAATAATGTTAACTTTGTTGTTCAACATTGGCAACCGGTGAAAAATTTTTAATAATGGGGAAAATACGCGTATCAATAGTTTCATACTTAAACAGTAAACCATTTTTGTTTGGATTACAAAGTTCGATTATTGCAGATCAGATAGAATTAACAACAGATATACCATCAAAAGTAGCGTCGAAGCTTACTCTGGGACAGTCTGACATAGGCCTCATTCCTGTCGGGGCGCTGAATGACTTGCAAACTTATAACATCATAGGTGATTATTGTATTGGGGCTTATGGAAATGTAAGAACTGTTGTGCTTATCTCTGATGTCCCTCTTAATGAGGTTAAGACGATATTGCTTGACCATGAGTCGCGCACATCAGTTTTGCTGGCAAGGATCCTTGCACGTTTTTACTGGAAGAAGAAGTTTGAATTCCGGCCTGCTTTTCCCGGATATGAAATCAATTCAGTCAGTGGCACAACGGCAGGAGTGGTGATCGGCGACAGGGTATTTAAGGTTGAGAAGAGGTATAAATATACCCTTGACCTGAGCGAAGAGTGGGTCAGGTATACCGGACTGCCGTTTGTTTTTGCAGTATGGGCAGCAAATAAAAATGTTTCTGAACAGTTTAGGGATAATTTTAACAGAGCACTTGAATATGGTATAAAAAATATTTCCGAAATTGTTGCTGCTGAAAAGAACAATTATCCTGAAGTGGATATTCGGGATTATTATCTGACCAATCTTAGTTTTGCCCTGGATGACCCCAAAAAGGAGGGGATGAAAAGATTTGTGGAATTGGCGGAACTATTAAATTCTGACAAATGAAAAAAAGTTTTTATTTCATTACAGTTATCTTTTTTTTCATTGCCATGGCCTCAGTGGCAAGTGAAAAGGGTGATGAGGTGCTTGTATATAAATTTAATATAAAGCAGGAAATTACCAGGGCTACATGGCGACAGACTGTTCAGGCTTTTGAAGAGGCTGATTCTCTTGGAGCCGGTATTTTTCTGATACATATGAATACCTACGGCGGGACGGTTGTGGATGCTGATTCGGTAAGAACCAGGATATTGCAAAGCAAGATTCCTGTGTATGTTTTTATAGACAACAATGCAGCATCTGCCGGAGCACTTATTTCTATAGCGTGCGACAGTATATACATGCGTCCGGGAGGAAGCATCGGGGCCGCTACGGTGGTCAATCAAACCGGACAGGCAATGCCTGATAAGTACCAGAGCTATATGCGTTCAACCATGCGTTCCACTGCTGAATTTCACGGAAAAGACACTATTATTTCAGGGAATGATACCATTATCCGGTGGAGGCGCGATCCGCAGATTGCTGAGGCTATGGTAGATCCGTCAGTTGCTATTCCCAACCTTATTGATACCGGTAAAGTGTTAACTTTTACTCCCGCAGAAGCTGTTGAATACGGATTTTGCGAAGGTATAGCAGAAAATATTCCTGAAGTTTTAAAGAAAGTGGGGATTGAAGAGTATAAAATAGTAGAATACAAGCCCTCCTGGATAGAACGGATCATTGGTTTTCTGGTGCATCCTGTCTTTTCAGGCTTATTAATTATGGCAATAATAGGGGGTATATATTTTGAAATGCAGACCCCCGGAATCGGATTTCCCCTGGGTGTTGCCCTGTTGGCAGCATTGCTCTATTTCGCCCCTCTTTATCTTGAGGGATTAGCAGAGAACTGGGAGATACTGCTTTTTGTTGCCGGAATTATATTGCTGGCTGTTGAAATATTTGCGATACCCGGTTTCGGAGTGGCAGGAATAGCAGGGATCTTACTTATTTTTGCAGGATTGATCCTGAGCCTTATTGATAATATCAGGTTTAATTTTGAACATGTTGATGTAATCCGGCTGGGTGTTGCTGTCATGACAGTTGTGATTGGAGTTTTCGGAGGATTTATAATTTCGCTTTATCTGGGAAAAAAATTGTTCACTGCCAGTACGGGGCCATTTAAAAATCTTGCTTTGAATACTGTTCAGGATATAAAGGAGGGTTATCTGAATGTTGAATCTTCTTTTTTAGAATTGAAAGGGAAAAAGGGCAGGGCAGCCACTGTTCTCCGGCCGGGAGGAAAGGTTATTATTGATGATGAAATTTATGATGCAGTTGCAGAAAATGGATTTATAGACAGGGGAGAGGAGATTGTGGTTGTAAAAACAGAAGCTGCACAATTATATGTCGAGAGAGATGAATCACCAAAATCCGTCGGCTGAAGCCGACGGCAATGGATAAAGCCAGATGCAGCATCCTGCCAGAATAATCACCCTTCCAAAATTAGCACCCCGCCGGTTCACTGCCTTATCCCTTGCCGTTCGCTTGAGCGAACGGATCTATAATTCTATCTGAGGCTCTTTCTGATCTGAGAACATCTGAAGGACACCCTGTGCATGTCTGAAATAATGCCCCCTTAGGTCTTTTGAATAATCATTAAGTATATGGTTGCCGACACCATTAAAGTCGCCACATTTATATAGTGCCCTTCCAAGTATAAGCTCCCTCAGGGAATTATTTCTTGTTGACACATCATTTTTATTTGCAGGAGTCATTTTTTTCGCAGTCCTGATATCCTGCATCGAATGTCCCCTTACACCGGGCATTTCGAGAATCCTGAAAAGCGGTTCTGCCCCTTTTGGGTCGCCAATAGTTTCCAGGGCAATTGCAACAGCGCGAAAGTGAGAGAAGTGGCTTTCAGGTGTCAGCTTTTCTGCCATCCGCAATATTGAGGGTAGTGTTTCTGTTTTTTTAGTTCTTCCGGCAGCTATTATCAGGCTGTCGAGATAGCTTATGCTTTTGCCAAACTGTCCCATTCCGGTAAAGTGCCATCCTTCATCCCACTCGTCAAAGCTTTCGATTGCTTTGATCAGCTCCCTCCACCCGTCAGGCCTGCCGAGCATTCCCAATATTCTGGCATACACCAGTTTATGCGCTTCATTCTGAGTGAAGTAAAATTTGTCAGTTATGGCGGAAATACCCTTTTCTTTATCCCACAAAATAGTTTCAAGTCCCTCGAGGTCATTGACCACCAGTTCGGCAGCTTCCTGTATTTTATGGTATGGCGGTGGAAAATTATCCTGGTCAGTCAGAACCTGTTCAGGAAGGTTTTCCATTTCAACCAATCTTTTTTGGAGTGCTTTAAGATCTATATATCTTACCTTCTGATTATTCTGAGAAGCCACAGCCGCTGCCATACCAACCGCATAACCCTGGTTTTGAAGACAGGGTTGCATACGGATCACAGGCATAGCATCGCGATGCGCACTGGCTCCGAGTCCGGTGACAACAATTCCTTCCAGGCCTTTGGGAAGCAGAGATCTGAAAGGAACAAATGCCAGCACATCAATACCGCTGTGCTCCGGTGGTTTTAGTGAAAAGAACGGGTCTTCAGTAAAGCCATGTGTATCAAAAGAGCTTAAATGGGCAGAGATAGTATCAGGGTATGTACGGCCATTATAAACATCAAGGACACTTATTGTAAAGTCACCGGTCATTCTTCTTCTTTCGCGGGTTTGCGGCATTTTTCCAATATCGTACTGATTACTGAATTTTTCCTTTGCAATAATAAAAGCTCTCCATACATCAAGCATATCCGAGTCACTTATGAAAGTCCAGTCAGTATTGTTATAAAAATCATCCGGATTTTTAAAAGGCAGTCCTGCCCCCTGTATTGCCACAGATAATCCGTCTGTATAGCTGTACTCTGCGCCTGCGGCTATTGCAATATCGGCGCTTCCTGTTGAATCGATCACAGTATGAGCCAGTACAACCCCTTTCCCCTCTGGTGTGGCTACGACTACCCCCTTAACCAGGCCATTTTCTGTATAGGCGCCAATACCCAGGACTCCAAACCAGATATCTCCACCTGCATCTCTTATCTCCCTTCTGAAATATTCAGTTTTCCAGTCAAACACCCATTCAGAGAGACGTTTCTTTTTACGGGGATTATCAGGCGCCATGTTATTGACCTCTTCATCAACAGTTTTGGTATAACCCTTCCTGTATCCGTGAAAATATTTTCCGATCATTCCCAGTGTGCCGGTACCTCCAAGTCCGTGCAAGTAATCCAGTACCAAAGTTTTTGCGCCATTTTTAGCAGCACCTGCGGCAGCGGGCGCCCCTGCTGTTCCTCCTCCCATCACCACCACATCACAGGTAGCCAGAACAGGTAAGGTTGTCTCTTCAGCAGTTATCTCTCCCCGGTTTAGTGAAGTCCGGAGTCCTTCGAGAATTTCACCAACGTCACCTTTTATTGTTCCTTGTTTCCCGGAGCTTTTAACTTTTATATTATTTGTCAGTGTTGATTTTTGTGCTATCGATGCTGCCCTGGCACCAGCCCGTTCTCCAATTCGGATAAGCCTTCCCGGCTCAAGCAGTTTTTCTGCCGCTTCTTTGCTGAGGGCTGCACTGCCACTAACAACAAAAATATTATTAATACCTTCCGGCCGGAATGCCTCTAAGCTGATTTTATCCGGATCAACATCTGTCTTGTTGAATTTTTCCTGTCCTTCCAGTTTATCCGGGGGATTTTGAAACAGCAGGTCTGACGATTCCACCTGGTTGGCATCCCATGTCAAATCCCGTGCAATCTGTTCAGCTTCTGAAAATGATTCAAAGCTGCAATCTTTCATGGGTATCTGCAGGGTATATTCAATAGCTTTATACTGTATGTCGGTTTCAGAGAATGCATCACCGTGTGACTGGCCTGATGATGTAAATTTAATCTGTACAGGCTCCTGATGGATTTGGGCTGAAAGTCCTTTCCCTTTTTTCAGGTCATTTCCCACCACAGTAAATTTAAAAGTATGTTTTCCTGACGGGAATTCAGAGAACTTAGCACCTGCCAGCCGGGCTGCCAATGCTCTTGGTGTTGTATCAATGATAGTTTTTGCTTTTATTGCCTGCCTCCCTGACCTGTTTGCAATTACCACTCCTGCCGGTACTCCCTTTTCATCCTTTATGATATCAGTTACATAACATGAATATAAAAAATCAATATTATTGTCAATCAATTCATTATCGAGGGTCCTCTTGACATGCAAAGGTGTAGGGAGCCCTTCACCGAATATTTTTTTACCAAGGCCGTTATTCTGAACAGACAGATCATCAGTCCACAACCGAAAAGTTCCGCAGACATCCTCTCCAAGGTATGGTTCCTGAGCTGCCAGAAAAACATGTGCACCGGCGCGGGATGCTTCAACAGCTGCGGCCACAGCAGCCAGGGAACCTCCGACGATAACAACATCTACATCATAGGCAACAGGTATCTTTCTTTGTGACTGATAACAATATTGACTCTTTTCAGGTGATTTGTTAAAATTATATGACCAGGTTCCTGAAGTCAGCAAAAAGGCAGAACCTGCTGCTGTTTTTACAAAGTCGCGTCGTTTCATATTATTTTTTGTCAGTTTTAATGTTTAATATCTGTCCTTTACTGAGCAGAATATTTTTTAGTTGATCATATTTCACATCCTGTACAGCAGTATTCTCGTCAATTGACAGACATGCTGCAGCCGCAGCTGATTGTCCCAGTATCATAAAGACAGGTTCCATTCTGATTGAACCGAATGCGATATGGCTGGCGGATGCACAAACAGGTACCAAAAGGTTTTGGCACTCCTCCTTTACCGGAATAATTGAACCGTATGCGATCTCATAAGGCCCCGGAAGTGAAACTCCAATATCTCCCTCATTATGTACATGTCCCTCCTCATTAATATATCTCTGGACATTATGGGAATCTATAGTGTAAGAACCCATACCTACTGATTCTGGTGTTGGCCTGCGTTTCATCAGTTCATTTTCGGTCATTATAAATTTACCTTTCATGCGTCTTGCTTCCCTTATATAAAGCTGGTGAGGCCAATTACCGTTATCTGTAAATTCATCCTTCGGCAGTCCCCATTTTTGCATTTCCAGTCTGGTTTCTTCAGGTACACGGGGATCATTTGCCACAAACCAAAGTAGTCCCTTCTGGTAAGTTTCATGCTCTTTTATTATCTCTTTCCGCCGCTCATAGGAAGCCTCCGGATAATCATAATTCATACCAATATTATCACTGCTAAACGGACCGTGGTTATTAGTATCTGTCTTTTTGTTAGGGATCAGGTCAAATTTATCAAACCACTCTCTCCAGCCTGCGTCAAATATCCTTACTAAAAGCTCATACTGCTCAGGGTCATATCCTTCAGGCTTAGGAAAGGGTATGCGGTTTTCCGGGTGGTTAGTCATGCAAACGCGGAAACAGTATGCCTGAACTCTGTGATCCCCCTTTCCTTTTTCACCCGGATGTTCGACGCTTATCCGGGGAAGAATACCGCTGGCGGGATCACCGGGCACCTTATAGGGATCAACAGGATTATCCAATACTTTAAAATGGTGTCTGTGGTGATATACACCTGTCTGCACCCCGTTCCATTGTTCCCCGTAAACATCTGTACCTTCGCGGCCAACACTGTAGCTGACTCCGGAAGCTGCCATCAGGTCTCCCTCGTAGGTTGCATCGATAAACATTTTACCCTTGAAAGTTTTTCCGGAAAGGGTAGAGAATGAGGAGATTCTTCCGTTATTTTTTATAACTCCATTGTCTCTTTCAAGCCATTCATCCCTGTATACTTTGATGTTATTCTCTTTTATCAGCTCTTCAAACACCTTTTCCGCAACATGAGGTTCAAAGATCCACATTGTACGTTTTTCACCGTCAATAGCCCTGGTTCCCTGTCCGGTGTTTCCGTACTCTTCCTTCTGCATCCATCTCCAGGCTTCATCACTTTGATAATGGTTATAGACACGTTGATAGAAATTTCGTGCGAGTCCGCCGATTGCCTCTTTCCTTCCCGTATCAGTCCATCCGAGTCCGCCAGATGTTAGTCCGCCCATATGTTTGTCAGGCGAGACCACAATCACAGATTTCCCTGAATGCGCTGCCTCCACTGCTGCAATAACAGCGCCAGATGTTCCGCCGTAAACTATGATGTCAGCTTTAATGGTGTCAGGTTCATTTTTGTTGCAGCTCCAAAGAGGCAGAATAAGGGCTAAAAGCAATAGCTTTACAGAGGTCTTTTGCAATTTGTTATTAGTTTTATCCATAATATAGTTATTATTAGTCAGATAGATCATATAAAAAAATTATCAGTTAGCTGCCTTATGAGACAATATTTGTTTGTCATTTAACAGACGGGACTGTAATTTATTATAATCCAGTTCCTGCAGTTCCACATCGTCGTCAATTGCCAGGGCTGCAGCAGTTGCAGCTGATTGTCCCAATACCATAAAAACAGGTTCCATCCTAATTGATCCGTAAGCAATATGAGTAGCGCTGACACAGACCGGCACCAACAGGTTTGTGCAATCCTCTTTTTTAGGAATAATTGAACGGTAACTAATCGGGTATGGTGCAGTCACCGGAGCCTCCACATTACCTTCATTCTGAACATATCCGTTTGCATCGACATATCTTTGAACCTGGTGGGAGTCCATACCATAAGCTGCAAGTCCGACAGGATCTTCTGCATTTTCAAATCCTTCGCAGTTACGCTGAGTCATAATATAACCGCTTACCATACGGCGGGCTTCTCTTACATACAGCTGTTCCTGCCAGCCGTCGGCACTTTCATATTCATCTTTACATGTTCCCCATTTTGAAACCACATCCCTGACCTTTTTGGGTATGCGGGGGTGGTATGCAAGGGACCACATCAGGCCTTGCTGATATTTCCGGTGAGCCTGTAATATCTTTTCCCTTTGCTCATAATCAGCCTCCGGATAGTCGTAGTTTTGGCCGATGAAATCTGTCGAAAATCCTTTTTGGTTATTCGTATCTGTTTTCCTGTTAGGCATTGGTGTATTTATCCAGGGTACCAACGGGTCACCATAGGAGTACATCTCTTCAATTGGCCCTTCAGCAGCCTCATAATTTCTGAATAGCAGTTCATATTCCAGTTCATTATAATCATCTGGTTTGCTAAAGGGAATGCGGTTTTCAGGATGATCAGTAAGAGTCATTCTAAAGCAATAGGCCTGTATTTTATTATCTCCCCTGCCATCAATTCCCGGTCCGCCTTCAGTTATGAAAGGAAGCAGTCCGCTTGACGGATCACCTTTAACAATATATGGATCTACCCCGTCAATGAAATTGTGATGAAGGCTGTTTCTGGATACCCTTCCCCGGAGGGTAAGGCTCACCTTATTGGCCTGTACGCCGTTAAGAGATTCTCCATATTCTTTATTCGATTCACGTCCAATAACATAACTTACACCGGCCGCAGCCATCAGGTCTCCCTCGTATGTAGCATCAATGAACATTTGACCTTTGAAGCTGCGCCCGCTCAGCATAACAATTTCCACTATTTCATTATTACTTTTTTTTACACCTGACTTGCGGTCAAGTTTTTCTCCATAAATCAGTTTAATATTCTCCTTACCCATCATCTGTTTGTAAACGGCAAGTGCGGCAGAAGGCTCAAAGGTCCACATGGCATCCTCCTGCCGGGCATTACGGCTTTGCTGGTACTCTTCCCTGGTCTGCCATTTCCAGTTTTCCGGATTGTCATAATACTTTTTGATATTCAGGTAAAACTCATAAGAGATACCGCCGATTGCCTGCTTATTACCGATGTCTGTCGCACCAAGTCCCCCGGTTGTCAATCCGCCGATACGCATAGAAGGCTCTATCAGTACCACAGACTTACCCATTCGTGAACTTTGTATGGCTGCTGCAACGCCAGCTGAGGTTCCGCCATAGATTACTATGTGGAACTGACCGAATACGGGATGAAACAATCCCGACAGCAATATCAATGAAATAACTTTCGGGAGATTAAAGATGTATTTAAACATTTTCAGGTAGTTTAGAAATTTATAATTGAGTAATTCGTTTTTTCAGAAATATAATAAACATTATCAGTGAAGCCAGGGTTATAACTCCGCCTGCTGAATAGGAGATCAATTTTGACAGGTGGAATCCCTCCGGGGCAAG
>JAAYJR010000394.1 GCA_012522835.1 Bacteroidales bacterium | reverse complement strand
TATAATTGAATCATTAGATTTAGATACATTATATTTAGTAGAATTAAATTCAAAATTTAAAGAGGAATTTGTGTCATCAAATTTTTGTTTAGAAATTGATGAGAAGTATACTTTTGAGCAAGAAAGTACAATTTTAAAAATTATCTATACATATAAGCTTTCAGCTAAAGATGAGTCGAAAGAAGATGCTGCAATAGAAGTCCAGGCCAAATATGTAGTTCGATACAATATCACAAAGGATGTTACGATATCAAAAGAATTCATGAAAGTCTTTTCGGATCTGACTTTGGGGATGCTACTTTGGCCATATTTTAGAGAGTTGATTAACAATTCCGTATATCGGATGGGTATGCCGACATTGGTATTACCTTTAAAAGTGAGATAAATTCAATCCTTTTTGTAAGCACATTGCCAGTTAATTAAAGTTATATCAAAATGAAACCAATAAAATTTATCATTGTGAAAAAATTTCCGGCGCTTTTATTCCTGGTCATAGCTGTTATTTTCACCGGATGTAACCAATCCATAGAAAGAGAAAATTCTATGGATAGTGATTATTACGTAGCTGCCTATGTATGGCCTTCCTGTCATGATGAAGAGATGAGCCGTGAGGCTTTTTGGGGAGAAGGTATTGGTGAATGGGAGATAATACAGAAAGGAACGCAGAGGTTTGAAGGGCACTATCAACCCCGTATCCCGTTATGGGGATACAGAATGGATGATGATCCGAAGGCGTGGGAGCAAAAGATTACTGCTGCACTGGATCATGGTGTTAATACTTTTATTTTTGACTGGTACTGGTATGACGGTAAGCCATATCTGGAATCAACAGTTAATAATGGATTTCTTAAGGCAGCTAACAATGAACAGGCAAATTTTTACCTCATGTGGGCAAACCATGATGTACCGGGGAAAATGTGGAATCCATACAAATACAAGACTGATTCGTTGATATGGACCGGAGAAGTGGACTGGGATAATTTTAAAATTATTGTTGACAGGGTTATAGGTCAATATTTCAAAAAGGAAAATTATCTTAAAATTGATAATAAACCTGTTTTTTCAATATACAGTCTTGACGACCTGGTTCAGAGTTTTAAAACAATTGAGGATACAAGAAAAGCTTTGGATTATTTTCGGGAAAAGGTTAAGGAAGCCGGATTCCCCGGGATACATTTTCAGGCTGTCGGACGAGGTTCAGAAAATCCCTATTTACTGGGGGGTCAATATGGCCGGGAAATGGATATCAACGAGATCGTTTCGGCATTGGGACTGAACAGTGTTACAATGTATAATATGGCCGGCAGCAGGCCTGTGGATTATATCCGTTACGGACAGTTATCTCTGTCATTAAGAGAAAAATATGATGCAACCCTGGAAATTCCATTTTTCCCGTGTGTGTCTGTCGGCTGGGACAATACTCCGAGATACCCTGACCGTGGTAAGGAGTATGTTGTCCATCTTCACAGTAACCCTGAAAGTTTTGGAGCACTGCTGATTAAGGCAAAGCAATATGCAGACGGCCATCCTGATCAACCAAAATTAATTGTGATCAATGCATGGAATGAGTGGGTTGAAGGCAGCTATCTTGAACCGGATTTCAAATGGGGCTATGGTTATCTGGAAACTGTCAGGAAGGTTATGAGCGGCATATATGATAAATATAGATATTGAAACTGTCTAAAATTTGTAAACTATTCGTATCAGGAATAACCGGACTTTTAGTTGTTTTTTATTTATCTTAGCAAGAGGAAAAATTTTTATGTTATTATTTTTTCTCCTAAAATGACTTAAAACTTTGAAAATCCTAAGATTATAATAATGATAAATTTTATTACACCTGTGAGACAAAAAATTATTCTGGCACTTGGCCTCTCCATGTTACTCACTACAACTCTTTTGGGTGCGGATAATCCAAAAGTGGATGGAAATTCCACTGTGGAGGATTCCCTGGTTATAGAGAAACTTGAAAAATGGCAGGATCTGAAATTTGGATTGTTCATGCACTGGGGGGCATACAGTCAGTGGGGTATCGTGGAATCCTGGTCTCTTTGCGGTGAGGACAGGGAGTTTATAAACCGTAACAGGCCGGTGGATAAATATCCTGATTATGATCAGTATAAAAAGGCTTACCGAAACCTGCAGAAAACTTTTAATCCGCTGCAGTTTGATCCGGCAAAATGGGTTGAACCTGCAATTAAAGCTGGTATGAAGTATGTCATCTTTACAACTAAGCACCACGACGGATTTTGTATGTTTGACACTAAAGAGACTGATTATAAAATTACTTCAACCCTGTGCCCTTATCATATCCAGCCTAAAGCAAATGTTACTAAGGAGATCTTTAATACATTCAGGGATAACGGATTTATGATAGGTGCTTATTTTTCAAAGCCTGACTGGGATTCGGAATATTATTGGTGGCCTTACTTCCCGACGCGCGACAGAAATGCCAATTATGACCCTCTGAAATACCCTGAGAGATGGCAGAAATTCAGAGATTTTACCTTTAATCAGATTGAGGAGCTGATGACAGGGTATGGAGATGTTGATATTTTGTGGCTTGACGGCGGACAGGTAAATCCGTCGCAGAATAACCAGGATATTAATATGCCCGGGATTGCACAAATGGCCAGGCAGCATCAGCCGGGACTTATTATTGTTGACCGCGGACAAAAAGGGCCTTATACAAATTATGAAACGCCGGAACAACGAATTCCCGAAACCGCAATAGTAACTCCCTGGGAGACTTGTATGACTATGGGTGACCAATGGTCATATAAACCGTTCGATAATTATAAATCAACTCATCAACTGGTTCACCTTTTGGTAGATATTGTTGCTAAAGGGGGTAATTTTTTGTTGAATATCGGACCCCAACCGGATGGCGAACTTCCGGCGGTGGCTGTATCACGCCTTGAGGAGATCGGCGAGTGGATGAGTGTGAACGGAGAGGCTATTTATGGTACCAGGCCTGTTGCTCCTTATAAAGAGGGGAGTGTAGCTTTCACCCAAAAGGAGAATACTGTGTATGCAATATGGATGGAAGAAAATGAGGGGGAAGGATTGCCCGGTAAAATTGTATTTTCCAAACTTCAACCTCAAAAAGACTCTAAGGTTTATCTCTTGGGTTATAAACAAGCCTGCAAGTGGGAAATAGATGACAGCGGGAAGACTAATATTTTTATTCCTTTAAAAGCAGTTAAATCCCCTCCCTGCAAACATGCCTATGTTTTTAAATTTGTACTCTGATGGATAAGGCACAGATAATGGCAGCCAGTGGTTCAGAGCTATATCTATTGC
>JAAYJR010000614.1 GCA_012522835.1 Bacteroidales bacterium | reverse complement strand
TGTTTCCGGAAGGCAGCGTGAACAACGGAGTGCCAGCCAAACTGGGCATTCCGCAGAATCTCTTTATCATCGGCACAGTAAACATAGATGAAACCACCAATATGTTCAGCCCCAAGGTCCTGGACAGGGCCAACACCATCGAGTTCAGGGTAACCAGACAGGAAATGCAGGCTTTTCTGAACAGTGCCAGTACAGTCGACATGGACGCACTTACCGGAAAAGGCGCAGCCTCGGCTTACAGTTTTCTGAAAATGGCGGCCAATAAGTTGTCCAACCCCGCAGATATAGCTCAAATCAAAGAAACACTCATGAAATTCTTTGGCGAATTGAAGAAAACCGGGGCCGAATTTGGTTACCGCAGCGCCGTTGAAATCCTCCGGCTCATTCATCATTTAAGTGTATTGGACGATAGCCTCACTACCAATGAAGAAATTGACATCGCCATCATGCAAAAACTATTGCCCAAATTACATGGCTCCAGAAGAAAACTCTGTTCCGTTCTGGAAACATTGGGTAGCTTTTGCCTAAAAGAGAATGGAAATATAATAAAAGACGTTTTTGATAAACCCGAGTATGACTTTGAAGCCCCCGAAGTGCTATATCCCCTATCCCTGGAAAAAATCACCCGCATGTACAGAAGTGCCACTGAAAACGGCTTTGCCAGTTTTGCCGAGGCCTAATTATGGAAAGATTATCGACCGTTGAAATCCGCCTCGATTCCGTTGAGGAAGGCCTGTGTCTCTGGATTGATGCACGGACACCGGAAACACTATACGATGTTCAAGGAGATCCGGAGGCCAATCTTGAAGCCAGGTTTCAACTGGTTGAAGGTTGCTTTTATGATTACAAAATCAGTAGTGACAAGTACATTCTTAAAGATCCATTTGATAACATAGTCAAGCCACATAAACGACTTACCCACTCCGGAACCATTGCCCCTAACATTTACGTGGGGACCCTGGAAATTGCTCTTCATGAAAAAAACACCGATAAACCCAAAGGGGTTGTCCGGCTGGAAGTGCAATCGTTCAAAGCCGGTTACCGGGACGATTACCGTTCCATGTTGGCGCTCATAACCGAGAAATGCACCGATTTGTTGTTGCAGGCCAATTCACCTGTAGCGCATCATTTCGAAATTGATTACACCAAAGACAGTCAGACGCTTTACCAGCGCTTTGCCTTTATTCAATCAGTCCTTGGACCCGATGAGTTTGCCGAGGCGGTGCACCGCATTGTTTCAATGCCTGTAACCCGATGGGCAGAAACCACAGAAGAAAGGGATGTGCGGAGTGCAGGAAGGTTTTCAAACGCTAACATCAAACAGATACTTAAAGGGGGCAAGAGGACGAAACTGCCCGATGATCATTTTTTACACCACTACGGCGTTGTATCCCTTCCCGAAAGAATTTCCGTAGCACGTAAAACAGATTCTGCAGATACGCCGGAAAACCGCTTTATTAAACATGCCCTTGAATCTTTTCTTAAACTTTGTACCGATATCCACCAGGCAGCTGAGATTGGAAATCACAACAAACTGCTGCATGAATCTGAGGCGCTCATTCACAAACTGGAAAATCAATTGCATCATACGGTTTTCAAGAACATCTCCCGTCCCGCTATGTTAAAACTGAACAGCCCCGTTCTTCAGCGAAAAGAAGGTTACCGGGAGGTGTTACGTGTATGGTTGATGTTCGATCTGGCAGCCAGACTCATCTGGAAAGGAGGTGATGATGTGTATGGCGGAGGCAAAAAAGATGTGGCTGTTTTGTATGAATACTGGCTCTTCTTTATGTTGTTGGATTTATTGCAGGAAATCTTTCAGATTGAACCCAAAGGGCTCTCGGAATTGATTCAGGAATCCTCAGACGGTTTGAATCTTCAGATAAAGCAAGGGAAATTCATCGCCTTATGTGGTATTTATGATAAAGGTCCCAGAAAATTAAATGTTCGTTTCAGTTACAACCGTTCTTTTAGCGGCAAACAGGAATATCCGCATGCCGGAAGCTGGACAGTCACCTTAAGACCGGATTATACGCTGTCCTTCTGGCCAGTTGGTATTGACGAAGAAGAAGCCGAGAAACAGGAACTGATTGTCCATGTGCACTTTGATGCTAAATACAAAGTTGACAACCTCTTGAGTTTTCAGTCCTTCATGAACGAAGAAGAGCTCAATGACGAAAAAACGGACAACCGGAAAGGCATCTATAAAAATGCCGATCTGCTCAAGATGCATGCATACAAAGATGCCATAAGAAGAACCAGCGGAGCTTATGTATTGTACCCCGGCGATAAGTCCATTAAGCAAAAAGGATTTCATGAAATCATTCCCGGACTGGGAGCGTTTCCGCTTCGTCCATCAAAAAATGATACAGGTATTGGAGAATTAAAAACCTTTATACTGGAGATTGTAGAGCATTTACTTAACAGAGCTTCTCAACGGGAAAAAATAGCCTACCGAACCTATGACGTCTACCATATTCCACCCGGCATAGAAAACATTGTAAGAGAGCCGCTGCCAGAGCCTTACAACGCCAACAGAGACCTGATTCCTGACGAAACGTATGTGCTGGCCGGTTTATGTAAATCTGAGGAGCATTACCATTGGATTACAGACAACCTGCTCTACAGTATAGGACTAGGGTCCAGGGATAATGCAACACCCATTACCAAGGAACTGATCAATGCCAGATTTCTCTTATTATTCTCGCTGGAAAAAGACACTTCCCTCAGCCTTTGGAAGATCAAACAAAACAAAGCTGAATCCTATTCCCGTCAAGACCTCCTGGACTTGAACTATCCTGCACCCACATACGACAACTATCTGGTATTCCACCTAACAGAAATTACTGAACCAGAATTAAACGATATTAGTGTGAATATAAATAAATTAAATTTTTATAAAGAAGACAACCCCATTATTATCACACTGGCAGAGTTGATGAAATACAAGAAAAAACAGCTGGCAATTTGATTTTTCGGGTCAATAAGATGAGTGGTTAGTTCCGGCTGGCAATTTTTCACCTTCTTCAATTCTTTTTAAATGACAAAATAATAATTCGCCGGTTTTTTCATTTCTCAAGTGCATACCATTGCCTTCACAGTAATTAAAGAAATCGCAATCGCCACAAATGCCTGTTTTTGTCCAACTTCTATTCCTATACATAGAATATTTGTTTTGCCAGACATCCTTGAAATTATCTTTGTAGATATTCCCTTGTATAAAATTGTCTCGCAAATTCGGGCAAGCAGAAATAGAACCGTCTACAAGTATAGAAGCGACATTAACACCTGCTCGACAGAAGAAAAAGTTGTCTCGCACCCGACCTTCATAATCTCCCAAAAATCCTTCACAGCCGTAGTTCAACTTTATTCTTCCTTCCTTGCGTACTTTTTCGATGAAATCAAACAATCCTTTAAATTCGGTTGGTTTTAATTGCAGTAATTCGTTCTCTTTCGCTCTGCCAATCGGGAATATTGTAAAGATTCTCCATTCCTTTAGTCCTAACTTCATAAGCAAATTGTAAAGTTCAGGCAGTTCATTGATATTTTTTTGATTGGCACATGTTACCACATCATAGCGTAATCCTTCTATTTTACTTAAAATGGTTATTGCATTGGCTGCATTTTTGAAACTATTCTTATTTCCACGCAGCCAGTTATGAGAATCCTCCAAGCCGTCAAGACTTATTGTGATTGCTCTAATTCCAGAATCAAGAAGACTCTTGATCATTGGTGCTTGCAAACCCATTCCATTGGAAACGATTCCCCAGGGAAATCCTCTTTTATACAGTTCTTTTCCAATTTCTGAAATATCCTTACGTAAAACAGGCTCTCCACCTGTTAATACGATCATTGTTTTATTGGGAATGATGTCGGGTGTTATTTCATCTAATGCTTTTAAGAAATCCTCTTTGGGCATATCATTGATTAACGAATCCCTCATACAGTCGCTACCACAATGAATGCAATTTAAATTGCACCTTAATGTGCACTCCCAAAAAATATAATTTAGTGGATGAACCTTTTTTTCATTGGCACGATACCAGCTGTATAATTTAAGTGCAAGTTTCTTTTTCGGGGAGATTTTCTTAACGGTCATTCTTTGACTTTAAGTTTAATATTTACTTCTTTTTCTATTTCTCCTCTATCCCAACTTCCTTTTCCTCCTGAAAATTGAGAGTCAATAAATTCGACAATTGTATCAAGTGGCTGATACTCTCCGTTAGTTTCTCCATCAATATCTTTAAATTCTAATTTAAATGTCTGGTCCATAGGAAAATCTGTGTTTGATAATTGGAAATTTCCGGAAGCATCAGTATAAGTTGTGTCATATCTCATTACAACTCTTATGTTTGGAATATTTTTATTAGTCACTTCTGACTTAACATTTCCATTTACTTTAAATGTCGCATAGGGTGTCCCATACTCTATTCTAACACTACACGAACTACATGCTGCACCAAATCCGAAAACAGACAGGAGAAAACTTATTATGCCGTTAAATCTCTTAAATATTGATGTTTTCATTTTTTATTTAGTAGCTTTTGCTTGCCCATAACGGTTGATGGTATGGTGTCGTGTGGGACCTGACAGTAGTACAGGTACGTTATTTTGGAATCGATATTGGTGCAAACAATAAGGATTTATTGGATCTCAAATGATGCGTTTATAGGAACCTGAATTGGAACTTATTCAAAGATAGGTAATTATTCCCTTACTTATACCTGTGATTTTGATCCCGTCTCTATTTTCATCAAAAAAGTTTCAGGTACTCCCACTCCGCCGAAGCGATGTTACAAATTACCTTCTGCCAAACCGTGTCGTATTCACTAAAAATGTGCATCGGAGGGGACCTCTTGCCTTGCCTTGGTTCGGTTCGGTTCGGCTCGGCATAAATAAATGTAGCCGGAGCCATATCTACCGAGCTGGCTTTATAGAACTTGACCTGGGAAGTTGAAAAAAATGATAAAAATATATGGTTAATTTAATTAACTACTTTATATTTGTGTCATATTAATATCTTTAACATTAAAAATATGGATGAAAAAAACTTTACACCCGAAGAAAGTCTCTCAATTATTTCTAAGACAATTGAAGAGACCAGAAAAAAAATCCAGGATAACGGCCATATAATGATTTTGTGGGGCTGCCTGATTTTTACAGTGATTTTTAGTCAGTATATGCTGGAACTGCTAGGATTACACAAGAAATTCGATATTGTCTGGACATGTATTTTATTCCCGCTGGGGGCAATCTATACATTCTTTTATACCAGGCGAAAAACCAAAAAGAATAATATTCCCAAAACAGTTTTAGGAATAACAATAGAAGCCATGGGTTGGGTTTTTGGATTGAATGTATTAGTATTAGCTGCCGTTTTTAACAATCATATTGGTAATGCCCTGGCCCCTGTCATTATGATTTTACTTGCCATGACTATTATCGTGATTGGATTATCAATCAAATATAAACCACTTACAATTGGAGGAATAATATTGAACTTACTGGCATTCGGCACTTTCTGGGTTAATCCTGCATATTATGGCTTCAGCTTGATGTTTGGGGCAATTGTTGGATTAATCATACCCGGGATTTTATTAAATATTGCTAAAAAAAGGGGAAATGTTTAGCGATTTAGATCCAATATTGCATTCACAACTTCGCTTGTCAATAGTATCCATATTAATGACAGTTGAAGAAACCAACTTCAACTTCATAAAAGACGCTACAAAAGCTGCTGCCGGCAACGTAAGCATCCAGATTAACAAACTGCAGGAGGCCGGCTATATTAATGTAAAAAAGACATTTAAAAACAACTATCCAAACACTACAGTTTCCTTAACAGAAAAAGGCAGAAATGCGTTTGAAGAATATGTGAAAAACCTTCAGAAATACATTCATCCCAAATAGTAAGTTATTTAGATGTTTGTAGTTCCGAAATGGCTGTTTAGGAACTGAAATGCTCCCATCTGGAGCATGGTGCGCAACGTAATTTCCAAATAGTTGTAATATACTGTTAATCTTGCAAATACAAATTGCCATCTAAAAAGCTGCGCACCATCTGGAGCATGGGAACTGGCCTGCGCATCAGAAACGGCGTGGAAACTTATTATGAGATGTGTTTCAATTCGGATTTTATTGTAAATTTGCAATAAACTCCGAATTGGAATATATACTAATATGA
>JAAYJR010000403.1 GCA_012522835.1 Bacteroidales bacterium | reverse complement strand
TTGTATCTTCTCTGCTATGCCCTGTTCCGTTCGCTCAAGCGAACGGCAATGGATAGGGTTCTGAACCTGCAGGCTGCAACATCTCTGCCTTATCCCTAAATCTCCTGGGGCAGTAAATTTCTCTTTGCAGCAGCTGCTGCTGTCCTGCCGGCTGCCTCACCCATAGCAACAGCATTACCGGTCATCCTGTAACTTGAATGCGCCAGAAAATCACCGCTGATACATCTCCCCGCCATCATCAATCCATAAACATCTGCAGCTATCAGCGACCTCAGCGGTATATCATATCCCCTGCTTCTGACACCTTCGTTATAAGGCTTTTGGGAATCTTTATTTTCCGGTTTAGCCAATGAATGCACATCGACACCAGCTGTGACCCTGCAGACAGCATCATCGAACCTCGAGCCGTTTATCAGATCCTCTTTTGTTATAGTATATAATCCATGGATCCTTCTCCCCTCCCTGGTACCGATCTGTTCAGCAGTTGCCAGCAGCCTGATATTTTTCCATATTCCCTGATTATTACGCAGGGCATTTATAATAGAGTTTAACTCCTTACGGGCATGAATCGTTGCTTTTGTCACATCTGAAGCACTGACAGGAGAGTAGCCATATTCATGGTTTGCCATCATTTTAAAAAGGTCTTTCCTGATCGGATATAATGCAGGTTTGAGATATGACGGGGAGAAACCACCTCTCTCGATCTCATCCAGAAATTTCCTTTTTGATGGTGAACCGGCAGCTGAATCGCCCGCCCATCTGGAAAACTCCCTTATCTCGTCGAAATTTATGCCGGTTACAAGTGCCAGAAGGCTGAAAGGCTGCATCGAACCATCTTCATCCCTGCCCAGGTCAAAACTGCAACCGCTCAAAGCAGCAAGGTCACCGTCACCTGTAGTGTCCAGAAATATCTTTCCGGCCCAGGCTTCCCGCCCCGACTTTGATTCCGTGATTATATGAGTTAACCTTTTATTGTCATCCTGCACAGATGAAACTACTCTTGTATGGTAAAGAATATCCACACCTGCTTCAACACACAGTTCCTCGAGCATAAATTTCATTACTTCAGGATTGAACGAAAGGACTTTGCCTGTATCAATCTCTGTGTTTGCCCCTCCCCGCGCAATGAGTTGCGCTTCGATCTCTCTCATGAAACCTGTCTTGCCCGCCTGGTCCAGAATCCAGGTAAGCAGTCCGGCAGTCCAGATACCTCCCAGACAGCCATGAGCCTCAACTAATAATGTTTTTGCACCTTTCCTTGCCGCTTCAATAGCTGCACTGACGCCAGCCGGACCGGCACCGCAAACCACAACCTCATAGTTTCCCATCACAGGGACAATACGCTGAACTTCAGTAACTGATCCTGTATTGTTAAACGATTGAGATGAATTTATACCTGGCGTAATAAATGTAATTCCTATACCTGCTGCTCCTGCAGATCTGAGAAAACTCCTGCGTCTCATAGTTTACTTTTTTGCTGAAGACGCTAAAATAAGTAACTAATTTCAGAAAAAAGAACAAAATTTCATTTCTTAATGATTGCAGGCTTAATTACAATTTCTTCTTAAGCTGTTTATTTATTATTCAATCGTTTATATTCAAGGTACTCATTCTTTCCAAACCACGGAGCACCTACTTTATCGAAAAATTTAACCCTCTTTTCTTTAAACTCTTCTGTCGGTTTTTCAAAAATTGAAAGTACTATTCCGAGGAGAATGGTCAGGGGACTGACAATAACATAATAATAAAACATCCAGTCGTTAAGGTCATAACCTTCGGCCCTGTTTATAATAAACAACAGCAAAAAACCCGAGACGATTGATATTACAGTTGTGATCCAGACAGACTTTTCTCCGGTCTTCCACCACAGGAAGCCGCCCAGAGTCGGAAAGAAGAGGGAAGCCATTATCAGGTTACCGACAAAAAGTGTATTTATAACCTGGTCTACAATAGTAATTGATACAATTATTGTAAAAATGGCAATTCCCAAAGTTGTCAGCCTGGAAATGCGGAGTATTTTTTTATCTGACACATTTGGATCAATTATACGTTTATAGATATCGTTTGAAGTGATGGAAACCATATTATTCCATATAGTACCCATCGTTGTTTGTCCGATTGCCAGGATTACTGCCAGCATAAGCCCTGTAACTCCCACCGGCACCCAGTTATTTATTGCCATAGCCAGCGCGAGCTGTGGATCTGAAAGGTCTGGAAACCCCACTCTGACATAGGCAGATACCTGTACAGCAAGGCCGTACAATATTACTATCAGGACTGCACCGATGCCCATACTTGCATAAGCGATCTTTTCACTTTTTGCTGCAGTCATGAGCTGTGCATACCAGGGTGACTGCATATAAATTAAAAACAGGAGTACATAGGTAGAAAATATAAAACTGAAGGGCATTGCGGTATCATTCCACATCCCGATCGGATTAGGATTAAGGTATTTGGGTTCGAACACCTGTTCAAGTCCGCCGAGTTCTATGGCACTAGACCTTGTAAAGTACCACATCAGCGGCAATGCTATTATTGTAACCAGAAATGAGAGGGTATTTGTGTGTGCAACAGCGGTAAGTCCGCCGACAATACTGAATATCAAAACAGTTACTGAAATAATAATCACCGTGGCCTCAAGTGACAGTCCGAGGCTCGATGCAAAGATTAGTCCCACTGCCCTTAGGTAAGCAGGTGAAAAGAAAAGGAGCAGGGTGACTATCATAAAGGTTGTCAGCAACCTGTAACTTTTATTATATCTGATCTCAAAAAGTTCAATGATAGATGTTGCATTTATCCTCTTCCACCTTTTCGCCACAACCATAGTGTAAGATACAAACCCCAGGAACATGGCAAACAATATAAGCTGTGCATATAACCCGGCCTGGTAGCCAAAACTTGAATACCCCACCATTGTTGCGGTATTAAACTCTGTCATAACCACGGTTGCAACAAGGATGAAAAGTCCGAGGCTTCTCCCGGCAACAAGAAATCCCTCGTTATCTTTAACATTTCTGGATTTCCAAACTCCGTAACCGATAACGGCAAGGATATAAACAATAACAATAGATAGATCAATTACACTAATATTCATTCGTTTAAAATTTTATAATTGTTTGTAAATAAACTAAGTAAAAATTTTGTTAAAATCGTATTATCCACCACCAAAGGAGGTGGCTTTAATCCCGATTTTTTCTTCGCATCACAAATTTTTTCAACCTCACAGGACTTTCGGGCATAGCCCTGCAAGACCATGGCCACACCCAACGGATGTGGATTTTTAAAATTGATTAAAAATTTGTAAATCCCGATTTTAATCTTGAGAACCGTTCATCCCTCACTCCCGCATACTTTTTTTTAATCATATTTTTTGTCCCTGTTTTAATCGGGATGCTTGTTTCATATGACTAAATTATTTATAACGTAACTTAAATTATTATTTCTATACATTACAGAGTTGCTAAAAATAGAAATATTTGTTAATTTAAAATAAACTAACTGTTAAATTTAATGTCTAATTAACAAAAGCCTGGGAGTGTAAACTGTGGTAACAATCCACCAGCTGCTTCTCGTCATCATAGGCACATTCAAACATAAACGGCCCTTTATACCGGGCATTTTTGAGTGCTCTTAAGATAACAACCCAGTCGTTTTGTCCCTCTCCGGAACAAGGAAGGTAATGGCACTCCTTCTCTCCGTTTCCGTCAGCTATGTGCACTGACTTTAACCTTCTGCCCATACTGTCTATAAGCTTCTCAGGATTTTTAATATGGTTCGTGTCGACAGCGGAACAGACTGACAGGGGCATTCTTTTCATCATCTCAACAACTTCGTCAACTGACCTGAACAGGGGGTTCTCCCGCTTTTCATCTCTTACCAGTTCATAACCAAGCATATTCTCGATAACCAAAGTGGCTTTCATTCGCCTGACCAGAGGATTCAATTCCCTTACCGATTTTACCAGCTGGTCTTTATGCCGGTCTCTTTCGTGACGCCCCGGAAGGTAACTGGGATGAAACAAAATGATTTCAGGATTCAGGATTTTACAAAACCCCAGAAGTTTTTTATGAAGCTCCACCACTTCCCTTCTTTCATCCTCACCCGTCATGGAGAGGTCAATATTTCTTCCGTAGGGCATATGGACTGACCATATCCTGATACCTGCGTCATCGGCCCACTTTTTGACATTACTGAATTTTTCCGCCATCTCTGCTTCGCTCAGTAAAAAGTTCCTGTTGTCGCCAAATAAAACATTCATTCCCGATACTTCGATATATTCAATATTCACAGATTTGGCATATTTCAGCTTCTCTGCTGTTATCTTTTCTATACCTACTGAATAACCTATCTCTAATGGTTCCGGGACAGTTCCTTTTTTCTGTGCTGAGATACTACTATAGAAAAAGGGAATCAGGAAAAATAATAATATTAAGTTTTGCATATTAAATTACTTTGTGAAATATTAATTATAAAAGAGGGCACTACCCCCAAAACTTCATTTGCTGTTACCTGAAAAAATATTGCAAAAAATATTTCCATCAGTTGAGATTGAGTCCTTCAATTCTGAAGCTGTAATCTCCGGATTCAATACTTATTTCCAGTTTATCTGACACCATTTTCAAATCTGATACTGAGCCGGAATTCGCTAAAAAAGTATTGTTATCCCAAATCAGGGTTTCACCCTCCCAAACTTTAACCCTGCTGTTACCGGGCAATACAACAACTGCAGTTGAATTTGCAGGCACTGACACATTATGATTTAAAAAACCATTCTCTTTTTTCCATCCTGACCTCACAGTCCCTGAAAGTGTTTCTATCGAAGCATTCACCCACTGCAATCCTGCAGGCAGCTCAGGTTCAATATAAATATTTTTATAGCCGGTCGTTGTTTTTCCCTCCTCAGGGGATTGGATTCCTGCAAGATATTTGTAAAAATACTCCACAATCGATCCAAACATCTGATGATTGTGTGAATTTACTCCTGTCCACTCCTCCGGCAGAGTTGTAAATCCGTTTTCTATCCAATAGCCGTAACCGGGATAGGTTGTCTGGGAGGCAATTCTGAAAGCGATATCACCATAGCCTTCATTAACCAAAAAAGGCCAGAGATATTTAGTTCCGATAATTCCGGTATTCAGATGATAATCCCTCTTTTCAATATCTTCAATAATAGTGGCAACAACTCTATCTCTGTATCCGTCAGGTACTAGTCCGCCTTTAAGAGCCAGCAGCTGATAAGTCTGGAATATTTCATCGGTTCCGTAGAGGGCGGTTTCAGGATTAAAAAACTTTTTATTGAATTCCTTTTTGACAGTATCTGATAATGCCCTGAAGTTTACGGCATCATCATCAAAGCCCAGTAATCCGGCAATTTGTGACATTAACAGACTGTTATAGTAGTAATAGAAAGTATTGACTACCGGGTGATTGGGACAATCATGGCGCCCCGGTGAACACCATTCACCCAGTGAATACCAGTAACCCTCAAAATTATTTATTATATATGGCTCCTCCGGATTTTCATCATTCCTACCAAGGTCTCTAAGGTATAACAGGTATCTTTTCATAGAGGGATAATGCTCCTTAAGACCTCCGGTATCGCCATAATAGTTATGCATCCACCAGGGAATGAGAATATATGCACTTCCCCATGCAACTCCACCCCCCATGACTCCTACAAGTGTGGGTGTTGTATTTGGTATACGGCCGTTCTCCTCCTGTCCGTCCCTCATATCATTGATCCATTTTTTATAAAAGGATGCCATCAGGAAGTCATGCATTGATGTTTCCGCAATCACCTGTCCGTCGCCATTGTAGGCACCTTTCTCCCTGTGGGGGCAATCGGTGGGATAACCGTGCAGATTACCTTTTTGTGACCATAATGC
>JAAYJR010000482.1 GCA_012522835.1 Bacteroidales bacterium | reverse complement strand
GCCAATATGCTTAAAAAAAACAATACTGATAAAACTAGTAACACAATCTCAATTTGTAAACTCATATTTTTTATACTATAATCATTTTTATGTCCGCATTGTCTGTCTTTTTACACTTGTTGCCAACATATTATATAGTTGATAAAATTACATACAAATTTCAGATTTTGTCAGATATAACAATGTTTTCATTTTACAACTACAAGTTCCCATCTGATTAATCATGGGCTTTTGGACCTTGTTCTCAGGTATTTTTTTCAACTTCATTTACAACTTCTCCCCGTCAGTCACATAAACTACTGACTAGTAAACCATTCCCCGATATTGTTTAAAATGTTTCAAGGTACATTTGTTACCCGAAAACTGCTATTATTTTTATACTGCCAATATCTGTATCGGGAGATTAACACTCATTAACCTTGCCCTTAATATCATAATCATTTTCAAGCTTGCCATAATCTCACTATTAATATACTGATATAAAGTATTTTAATGCATATATGACAAGTATCCTGCTTCTCTAAGAAACTACAAGTTAAAAATTCTCAGGAAAAGGGATCGATTTTTATATAATTTATTTCATTGGCCGTATGGAACTTACATGTATTAAATAATCTTTCCCTTTCGTGAGTCGCTGATTGTATAAGTTTCATTTCATGATATTACTGACACTGTATTAAAGTTTATTTGGAGCTCTGATAAACTAGCTAGTCTCTGAGGATATAAGAGCCTTTGCAGTTTCTCTCACTAAAATCCCCTGCTAATCTGCTGAACAGTTAACATTTTAATTAATAATCCCTTAAGTGATAGCTCCCGGCATTTATATATCTTGTCAGTAACAATTCAACTATTTGCATTGTATATGTGGCTGATGATCCTGCCCTTGTCGACGCGGATAAACCATTCTGTTTCAGTGACAATATAGGCATCAGGAGGGTAATAAGGGAAATCCTCACATATTACAGGCCCTGCAAGTGGGATCCTTAATTCTCCTGAATACCATTAAGCTTTTATCTTCCCTTGTATGTCAGGGAATACATAATCCAAAGGATTACTAAATAAACTGTACATACGATTATCTATGATTATTTTATCCCCTCTCTGAACTGTCATATTGCTTTGATTTTTATTGACCTTTTTTGTTGAAAAAATAAAAACAGAAAACCCTGTTTTCCGGCCAGGGAATGTATCGATTCAGGAGCTTTTAGTAGCAGAGGTAAAGAGATTATAAACTTTCCACATATATCGATATTGTCTTCCTCCTGTTTTGTGCGGTTTTTAGGTATCAAAAATGCCAACTAAAAAATTTACAGACACCTCTGCTCCACTCCGGGTAATGGCAATAACCCCCTTTCAACCCCCTTCAACTTCTTCAACTTCTTCAACCCTATAAGGATTGCCGTCAGTCATGATTGTCAATTTGAAGTCTACCCTTCCAGGGTAGTTGTTATGGAGTGGTTGCCATTCCCCGGGATGGAACCCGGGCTATTGGATGAAAACCCCCTCCGGGGTTTTTCTGATGTACGGATATTTTTTCAGGGGTAGTGAAATCTAACATTCCGGTGTCAGAAAAACAGTAATTAATGTTTTGTACGGAAAAAATTCATGAAATAATAACCCTATTTTAATAAATATACCGTTCCGGTGGTTTGATATTTGCCCCCTGTGTGGGACATGAAATTAAGTTTACCTGCTTTTAGCTGCAAGTGGTGTTTTCATATGTTACAAGAAACGTTTCCGCGAAGCGGAGTCCGGCGAAGCCAAAGAATTAAAGAAAAAGAGTCCGGATATGTTTTTTGCTTTGCATTTACCCCTCACAGGCACCCTGTCTCTCTAACTCATTGAAATTATCATCCGGTGTCAGTTAACCGGCTGAATATAATTCTGATAATTCCTACCGGCCACGAAGCAGGCCGGATATTAATAACCCCGGGCAACAGCCCGGGGTGCCTGAGTACCTCACGATTATTCATCCCTGAAAGGGGTGAATAATAGAAGATATTCAGCGCCTGCGGCGCTGATAGCAGTGTGGGGATACTACAACCCCGGGCTGTTGCCCGGGGTTATTAATATATGGCGCCTTACGGCGCCGGCCTTATTCATCTTCATTGCTGCCGTCGTAAGTTGTATGAATGTATATTTCGCCCCCTGCCAGATTAAGAACTTTTGTAAAGACATGAGTAATGTCAATGAGAATAGCGAGTTGATCCCGAAAACCCGGGAAGGCATCAGGCATGAGGATCGTCAGCGTGGCCTGTTTGCCGAAACACATGCAATAATGAATACCGTTTCTTCAACTTCTTCAACCCTGAAAGAATTGTCAATTTGAAGTCAACCTTCCCAGGGTTGTGGTTAT
>JAAYJR010000280.1 GCA_012522835.1 Bacteroidales bacterium | reverse complement strand
GGTAAAGCGGGACTGGGTGTCCGGGTAAAGCGGGACTGGGTGTCCGGGATAAACAGGACTGAGTGTCCGGAATCGCAAGAATACGCAATTTGTGAAAACCAATCTGTTTTGCATATGAGATATTTGTAGAATTATGCAGGCTAGCAACACGGGAACAGAATATTGGGTATATGAAGTAATGAACAAGTGTAAATGTTTTTTGATCTATTCCCAGGGCAAGGACTTATTAATTAAGATATATTCCTATTAGTCGGCCGGTTCATACTATTCTCTTTAATGCTTTTGCCTGGCTAAGTACCCAGACATAAGCAGCAACTTATTATTTTGAAAAATCAGGATTTGAACTTTTTCGAAGGGATGTTATTTTTTAAATCTTGTGTAAAGAATCACCAGAAATGAGATAATATCATTATTGAGTATCTGCTAAAAGGGGATACCAATACCCACTTAGCCGGTAATAACTAATTGCTTCAAGCAAATGAAGGGCTTTTGACTCGTCTTCGATGATTAAACCGCGATCTTTTAATTGCTGTAGTTGGTCGGCATATGAAAGCGCTGTTTTGGAATAAGGCACCTTTTTCATGGGTATATAGTATATAAATAAAAAGCTTACCCTGAGCGCGCTGTTCTTATGGGAAGCGGGGTAAGCATGTTGCTGTAAAAGTAATCAATTTTCTTCATTTTCATAAGGATTCATAAACTCCCAGAAAACCTCCTTAATTATTCTTAATTTCCCCACTCTTTTAGGAGGTTGTAATCCTTAATATTATCGGATGTTTCAAATA
This sequence comes from Bacteroidales bacterium, assembly GCA_012522835.1. Classification (GTDB taxonomy): domain Bacteria; phylum Bacteroidota; class Bacteroidia; order Bacteroidales; family Prolixibacteraceae; genus JAAYJR01. The sequence goes on along the minus strand of JAAYJR010000280.1, from coordinate 11,026 downwards.
ATTCAACCTGTAATGATTGGATTCCTGATAAATACATCTCTTTTGCCGGAATGGTTATGTGGCCTTGATTCCGGGGTCTGACTATTTGTCAAGGTAATTTTCCAAAATAAATACTGAGCGGCACTTCAGCTTCGGTATTATCTTCGTCGTCAATCTCCGGCCAGAAAATAACAACACAGCTCCCTTTCCTGTATCCGGAAACAAGGTCTGAAGCCATCAGGGGATCGGTGTCAAAGCCCAGATTCCTGAGCTCGGTGGCAACGGTACCGGCTGTTTTCCATATGGCTGAAAAATCCCCTTCCAGCTTCACGATGGTCTGAACCATCTGGCCGTCTACAATTACCTCCTCAGTACCTGAATCGCTTGAAACATTCCAGGGAAAATCCTCCAGCATTGGCTGACTGAAACTGATATCGTCGATCAACGCAAAAAGTGAAGACAGATCGCATGGATCTTTTGCCGGGGTGTAGGCTGCAAACATCATTTCATTGTTTCCCAGCACCAGGGTGTCATTTTTCAGAGTAAGAGGATATGTCAGCGTTTCTTCATCATCATAGGCCAGTGTCAGCCGGTTTTTATCCAGTTTCCATGTTCCGGAATGGTATATACGCTGTCCGGAATACATGAAGAATACCTGGCCCTCTTCTGCAATATTGAACTCCAGCATCTCTGCCTCGCAGCCCCTGATGCATTCCCATACTCCTTCAAGGTCGTCATTGCCTGGTTGAGCTGTTTTCTCTCCGCAGGCAGGAACCAGCAGTATTGCTGCCAGGAAAATCGCGATCTTTTTCATAATAATGGTTTGTCAGGTTAATAATATTACGGCATCACTACTGCCGGAGGCTAACTATTTACATGTATGAAATTTACTAAAAAATCACGACCCGGGACGGATGTTATCCCGGAAATTGTTAAAATTGTCCTGTTTTGTATCATCGTTGTCTGTGTTACGCTGCTTCTCCGGCCGGGGCTGTTGCCTTCCCTTGTATTCATTCACGGTCACAGCTTGTATAAAAGGAGTTTTCCCGTCAGCGCCAATTTCTGATCCGCTGATTTTCGTAACTTGGGCTTAACAATGATCACCGGGCATGGATCCGGTAGAAATTTTAATAATATACATCATGAAAGCCCTTTTCCTTTCACATGTTGCAATCATAATACTAATATCCGGTTCCTGTTCAAGGTATTATGGTCATGAAATCAACCTGTCTGCCGACATTGACCATCAGGGTGCAGTCTGTTCACCCGACTATTCACAGATCTACTTCGTCTGCCAGGCCCGGGCATGGCAGAAAGGCAGGAACCTCTGGTTTATACTACCGGTTGAGGGACAGGTCAGGAACCTGTATAACAATGTATCCCTTTATTCCATTGATACCGCCGGAGTTCGGTTAACCCGCCTGTTCGATTGTGGCGACCTGCCCTATTCTCTTTCACGGTGGAAAGCAGTGATTGTACCTTCACGGGAAGGTGTGACTTTCAGTATAAGCCCTAAATATGAAGGATGGGATGAGAAGAGTTCAAAAGATCCCGGTTCACAGACTGTCAGACAGAAACTTGAAGGGGTATTTCTGATTGATCGGGACGGAGAGGTGAATCGCGCTGACTCGCACTTCCCAGGAGATGATGTAATCAAGCCGGAAAGGGAACTGAAATATTATGTCAGACATCTGCCATACTCTGAGTATGGATTGATATTGAAAGAGTTCGATCCGGAAACTGAGAAATATTATCTGAAAACTCTGGAAAACCTCGAAAACAGTTCAAGCTATCGCAGGGCGGTCATTGAACAGGTGCTGGCCGGCAAGGACAAAAAAACTATCAGTAGGGTATATGACAGTATGCTCAAAAACCTTGACAGGATGAAAGAGGGAAGCAAGAAGATGATGAAGGAGATAGCTATCAGGGACAACCTGGAACAGATACAGGCATTGCTCGACAGCAAATAGCTTCTTTCAAACCAGCAAATCCGTTACAATTGTTGTTGTTATTTATGTTTTGCAGCCCGGTTATTGTTCACTACGCAGCCCGAAACTGATCCCCAAAAAGTGCATTCCGGCTCCCAGGTCATTGCATATATGACCCAAATGCAAAAGCATATCTCCCTTTTCCCAGTAAAGGCCGAGCACATCTTTCCACCCGGATTCTTGCATCTTTTCAAAGACATCTTCGTAGAATTTTTCAACGGCCTCCTTACTCTCTGAGCTTATTTCAGGTATATTGTAATGAATATAATAACCTTTGAAGTAGCTGCTCGTTTTTTCCAGCTTTTCAAATTCTGCCCCGGGGTATATGGGGAAATCTATTTCCTTCAGTTTTGCCTCCAGTACCTCCCTGTCAAGCATATTGGCTTTTGCTTCCGTTTGCACTTTCTTTTCATCCGTTGTGCTTACGTTTTGCGTTGTATTTGCTTTTTGTGTTGTTCCGCCTCCACCGCCGCATGATGCCAGGATGACGGCACAGGCTGTCAGGTAAATTAAATGACTTATTCGTTTTCTCATAATTCAAAAATTAAATGTTATAATTAACCAGTTTCAGAAAAATCAGGAATTATTAACAATTTATTGTGTGATATTTAATCAGTCAGTGAAGTACTACCCTTTGTCAGACCAAGTATTAACAAATATAAGTAATCTTTCTTATATCATGCTACAGCGATGTCTTTATCAGGTTGGCAGAAGGAGCTCCCGGTGACGGGATTGTTGACAGTTCGGAATGGTTACATAATCTGAGATCCGTATAAAATCGTCATTCTCAGCCCCGATTTTCAAAAATATAGTGGCATAGATTTTCTTGTACAGCTACAGGTTGAACAATATTGGCTGCCATGGTACGTTAGTTTAAATAAAAGTTGGTGTCTGAGTGAAATATGTTGAATCAAACTTTACAACAATGAAAATTATTAAACTTACTGCTGTTCTGGTACTTTCGGTACTGATGTTTTCCTGTAAAAAGGATGATCCGGAGCCTGACAAGGTTACACCTGTTGTTGGTGCATGGCACGACATGCTTGGAGAGGATGTAGCATATTTTCATGTGGCAGGAAGAGGCCTTGTCTGTGTTGTCACTGACCTTGATATAAATGATGACGCACTTTACGAGGGTACGCTCTATGTCTATATCAGGTATAGTGCAGGCAATACAAAGTCTTACTATAATGTACCCGGCGATGTGCCCGGGATTGGTACTGCAGGTGAACCCGAGGCAAGTGATGGGATGTATGGTTTTCAGGTGCAGGAGAAACCATCTGCCAGCCCGCAGGTATATCTTCATGCAAGAGCCCTGATTATTCCGAAGGATGCGAATCTGCCCGGTACCCTGGATATGACAGACTACGTGGAGGTGGCCGGGTATTTCGGGCTTACGGACTGACCGGGCGGGACCATAATACTACTTCAGGTCGTATTATTTTGTAGCAGGTCGAATGATCCGCTTTCCAGACTGACGGCAATCAGGCAGTGGGAGTGAGGACTGAGAAAAGGTCAGCAAACAGAAAAAGGGACTCCGCCCCGGGACGGTAGCGGGAGTCCCGTTAGTGTATCATGAATTCCGGCAGACCGGATATTTATGAGCTTAGTCCGGTTATTCTTGTCAAAATAACAAGAGGAAAAATTCCGCCGGCTGCTGCCGGAAGGGATGTCAGCGTCAGGGTCATTTTGTCAACATCACCCGTGGTGCTGAATTCGACGTTAAACATGATCGGATCACCTGAGCTTTCAAATCCAAACAGCCTGAATAATTCGTCACTTTCCAGCGTAAGCATCCTGGCTTTATTATCTATCTCAAAGCTTCCTGTTATTGCACCGTTTTTGGCGGGGGCCATAGAAACACTAAGTATATATTCGTTGCTGTTGCTGAATGTTATAAAGATCTCACCTTCCTGTCCTCCGGACAAGATTAATTCGCCGGTGGTCCAGTCACCCACAATGAATTCGGAAAGTTCCGTTTTCTCTTTCTTGCAGCCGGTGAACAACAGAATAAAGAAGGTCATTGATAATAGCAATACTTTTTTCATAATAAACAGTGTTTTAAATTAGTGAATGATAGTTTTTAATATTTCATCTGGCTTTGCCATTTTATATTTCAATTTTCAAAAAATCAGTATGCAAATCGGATTATTATTATACAATTGCCTGGTTATTATCTTTTAAAGACTTTAACACTAATCCTTTTACGCTGACCACTATAAATTGTTGCCCTGATTTTGGAGACAGTATCCTTAAAAAACGGGAAACAGATTTTATTAGTATACATGCAATATCAAAAAGACAATCCCTGTCTTTGGATTTCTATTCATAGCATAATAAGTATTTCAGCTCACACATCTTTCCGGAAGTATGACTGATTGTCTTTCCGGATCAGCCTAATGATTTTTTCTTTGGTTTATTACATAACAGGAAGGTTTTTTTTCCGGGATTTTCAGATTTCAAATCAATATTGGAACTCTTTCTGGCAGAAAAAGATGTAGGAAACAAGATGACTTTAATTGAGCAAAAATTATTGCAGCAGACCGGCACTGGATGGGAGATTATCGGGGGTGATGGGTAATACAAGAAGCAGGTTATTGTAAAATACCTATGTGTTTGGTTAGAGGATAATATTCGTTGGTGAATTTACTTCTGTACGAGTCTGTTTTCAATTAAATATAGTTCATAACTTAATTATTTTTCACTATGAAAAAACTTTTTCTTGTATTACTTCTAATAATAATCAGTTGCGGTTTCCTTCTGGCACAAAGAGAAATAACCGGAAAGGTAATTGATGAAGATCAAAGTCCTTTGTCTGGTGTGTCTGTGGTTGTCAAAGGAACTAATCTCGGAACACTTACTGATATCAATGGCCGGTTCAGCCTTCAGGTTCCACCTGATGCCACTACACTTGTATTTACTTTTATCGGAATGAAACGGGTGGAGATGGAAATAGGAAATCTGGCAACTTTCAATGTAACAATGTTGTTCGATGTTGGTTTGCTTGATGAGGTAATAGTTATCGGATACGGAACAATAAAGAAAAGTGATTTAACCGGATCAATTTCTTCTGTTAAAGGCGATAATATCAGGCTGCAGGCAGTTGGCAATGTAGTTCAGTCACTTGGCGGTGTGGCTGCCGGTGTCCAGGTTCTTCAAACATCGGGACAACCAGGAAGTGGCACCAATGTGGTGATCCGGGGAGGAAACTCACTTTTGGGTGATAATAATCCCCTTTATATAGTTGATGGAACACCAATGATAACGGATCTGAGTATGTTTAATACCAATGATATAGAGTCAATAGAGGTTCTCAAGGATGCATCAGGTACTGCAATTTACGGTTCCCGGGGAGCCAATGGTGTGGTTCTGGTAACTACAAAGAAAGGCAAATCGGGAGAGCTAAGAGTAGAATACAGTGGATATTACGGAGTGCAGCAGGTGACGAAAAAGATTGATATGCTAAATGCAGGAGAATTTGCATCGCTTGTAAATGAAAGATATGTAAATGATGGTTTGGGGCCTTATTTCTCATCATCGGAAATTGAATCATTCGGAGAAGGATTCAACTGGCAGGATGCTGTATTCAGGGTAGCGCCGATTCAAAATCATTCCATAAGACTGTCCGGGGGATCTGATAAAACAACCTACAGTATATCCGGCAGCTATTTCGGGCAGGATGGAATTATTATAAATTCAGGTTACAATAATGTACAGTTCAGATCAAGGATTGATACCTGGATAACCAAAGACTGGTCGTTTGCGGTTAATACAGTTTTAAGCAGACGAATGAATAATAACATTCATAGTAACAATACTGAAAGAGGGATGGGTGTATTAAGTGCTGCCGTGGGTTGTCCCCCAACCATTCCGGCATATGATGTTGATGGTGAATACAGCTTCATGATGGCTTATCCTTTCAGCCCGGAAGGTTTGGAAAACCCCATTGCCATGGCTTATGAAAGAATAATGAAAAATCATTCCAGTGATTTAAGCCTGAATCTTTCTACCAGTGTAAATATCCTTAAGGATTTAACATTGTATTCGTCGCTAGGAGTTCAATATGATAATGCGAGAGAAGACTATTATTCCGGAACCAGGCTTTTTGCATCCAGAACGGGAACAGCAAATATTGGTTATTCGGAACTTATGAACGTTTTGAATGAAAATACCCTTACCTACAGGAAAGTGATTGGTGCTAACCATGATCTGACAATTTTGGGGGGAGTAACGGCACAAAAGAATACAGCGCAGAATTTAAGAGCTGGTTCGACAGGTTTTCTGACAGATATACTTCAGAACTACAGTCTTCAGTCAGGAGAAAATTTCCAGACCCCCACCTCAAATTACACTGACTGGACTTTACTGTCGTATATCAGCAGGATAAACTATTCTTTTAAGAGTAAGTACCTGTTTACTGCCAGCTTAAGGGCTGACGGCTCCTCACGTTTCGGATCGAACAACAGATGGGGTTATTTTCCCTCATTCGCAGCCGGCTGGAATATAAGTGAAGAAAATTTTCTGAAAGGCAATCCGGTGTTAAATATTCTGAAGCTGAGAATGAGCTGGGGACAGACCGGTAATACATCCATTACACCCTATCAGTCACTTTCGGTTTTGTCAAGTATTCAGACTGTTTTTGATAAAAATCTGAATATTGGCTATGCTCCAGGCAATATTAAGCCTAATCCTGATCTTAAATGGGAAACAACAGCCCAGTCAAATATTGGTTTGGATGTGGAATTATTTAATAGCAGACTCAGTTTCTCATCCGATTTTTATTATAAGAAAACAAGAGATTTGCTGGTTAATATCCCGGTGTTTCCATCAACCGGTTATGCTTCCCAGACAACCAATCTGGGTAATATCGAAAATAAAGGTCTGGAAATGGCTTTGAACTGGAGAGTTTTTGATCATGAATTTTCCTGGAACCTGGGATCAACTTTCACTTTAAATCGTAATAAGGTGCTGAGTCTGCCTCAGGGTGGCGATATTTTTGGCACAGAAACAGGTTGGGTGCTCCCTGCCATGAACCTGGTCAGGGAAGGACATCCGGTTGGTGTATTTTTTGGATATATAGAGGATGGTTTAACAGAAGATGGAAATATAAAATACCGGGATTTACACCCTGATGGAACTATTAATACGCTGGACAGGACAATTATTGGTGATCCGAATCCGAAATACATTTTTGGGATTAATTCCGACATGTCATATAAAAATTTTGGACTGACAGTATTAATAAATGGAGTACAGGGTAATGATATCCTTAACTATAACCTGTCAAATATCGGAGACAGCTTTAGTTACGGGATCAATCAAACCAGGGATATACTCGGAAATTACTGGACAAGCCAGAATCCCAATCCTGATGCAAAATATCCGCGAATAAGCAAGGATACAAGATTTCTGGGCTCTGACAGGTTTATTGAAGATGGTTCCTATGTTCAGGTTAAGAATATAAAACTGTCATACTCTTTATCCGGTGATAAGTTCAGGGCTTCAAGATTTTATAACTCCCAGGTCTTCATCAGCCTTCAAAATATTTTTACTTTAACAAAGTATTCATTCTATACACCAATACAGAATACCCTGGGAACCGGTATTAATAAAGGAATTGACAAGTGGGGTTATCCTGATGCAAGGATATTTATGTTAGGTATTATGGTTAATCTGTAATCACTAAAAATAAGAATGGAACCTTCCTGTCATAACCGGGGTCCGCACTGCGGAACGCGTCCGGCGAAGTCAACCAGGCCTGCTAGCCCGGTGAAGCCAACCGGGCCTGTAAGTCCGGCGAAGTTAATCATGAAGACAGGCTGTGTGAACTATTTAATTTACAATAACATAATAAAATTTTCGTATGAAAATCATGAATAAAAATATAATAATACTGTTACTGGTAATCATTGGAACATCGTGTACCGATTTTCTTGATGAAAAACCGAAAGATCGTCTGACAGAGCTTAATTTCTATGAAACCTATGAAGATGCCCGGGCGGCTGTAAATGCAATCTACGGACCAATCAGAAATAACTACAGGGATACTTATTTTTTGATGCTTGACTTGCTGGCTGATTACCTTGAAGGCCGTGGCTCCACATCCCCGGTAAGTGAGTACAGGGGTTTTGATGTTACAAATATAAACAGGGCTGCCGATGCCTGGAGATATCTATATCAAACGGTCAGGAATGCAAATATTGCCATTGAAAGAATTCCGGAAATTGAAGGGATCAGGGATTCTGATAAAGAGGCTTTAGTTGCGGAGGCTCTGTTTTTACGGGCGTTTTCATATTACTTCCTTGTAAGACTCTGGGGACCGGTTCCCCTGTATTTGGATCTTTCTCCGCAGGATCTTGGCAGAAGACCGGTTTCAGAAATCTATCAGGCAATCATCGATGACCTAAAAACCGGGGAAACAGATTTGCCTGACACACCATCCGAATATGGACACCCCACAAAATGGTCTGCCAAAGCCCTGCTTGCAGAAGTATACCTAACGGTTGATGAATTTGATCTGGCCATGGAGAAGGCTGGCGAAGTAATAACTTCAGGTTATTTTAACCTTGTTGATGTGAATGTTGCAGATGATTTTAATAATGTTTACGGTCCTGATGTAAACGGAACTCCGGAAGAGATCTTTTATATAAAGTTCAATCATACAGCCGGATGGTCCATGCCTCATAAATATTTGTGGGACAGGGATCAGTTTTCTCCTTTTGGCAGTTATGTTGTTTATTGTGTACCAGGACCATTCTTTACAAATTGGGATGATAATGATTTAAGAAAAAAGTTTAACATATTCAGTCAATATATAAACAGGTTCACCGGAGAAACAGAAACTTTACCTTCTTCAACACCTATTCTGGTTTCAAAATACAGGGATAATAATGCTCCTTCGAATGGTAACTATGGAAATGATGCCCCGGTACTGCGATTTGCCGATGTCCTTCTGATATATGCTGAAGCTGCACCACTTGCTGAAAATCAGGTATCAGCCCTGGCTCTTGAATGCCTTAACCGTGTCAGACGCAGAGCCTATGGTTATCCCAACAGAGTTGCTTCTGCTGTGGATTATTCTGCAAACGGATTGTCAGTGGAGGAGTTCAGGGATATTGTTATCCAGGAACGGGCATATGAGTTGTTTATGGAAGGAGGAGACCGTTGGTTTGATTTAAGAAGAATCGGCAGGGAAAAAGAAATAATTTTGGCAAACACAGGAAAAACACTTGTCGACAAACATGTACTATGGCCTGTACCGCAAGCTGAAATTGACAATAATCCGCACATTAACCAGTCGGATCAAAATCCCGGCTATTAGTTATACAGATCAAAAACTGTTTAAATGGTGTTCCGCCTGAATTGAAAAGAACCGGCAATGAGTGAAACAGATCTTCTAATTCATGAATTTTACTGCTTTGAGGAGAAAATTTTACAGCATTTTAAAGCGGGACAGGTTCCCGATAAACCGGGACAAATCTTTGATAAGCCGGGGCGGGTTCCCGATAAGCCGGGACAAGTTATCTGGCATTAAAAATAAATTACAGACAAGTTATTATACCATTAAAATTAAAATTATATTATGATGAAAAAGAGTGTTTTTTTTGAATTGCTACTTCTGACTTTCTTAACAGTAACCATTGGTTGTGGTAATCAAACCGGTGAGAGGAAAGGCGACGCTGTCGGGGAAATCATAACCGGTGCTGATCAGACGGATGAATATGTACCTTATTTAAAGGGCAGGAATGTTGCAATGGCAATAAATAATTCTTCTACGATCGGGAATGCACTGAGTCTTGACAGTTTATTATCATTGGGAGTTAATGTAAAAAAGGTTTTCACTCCGGAGCATGGATTAAGGGGGGATAATGTTTATGACAGTATTGATTCCCGGACCGGCCTGCCTGCTGTTTCATTGTTCAGAGGTAAGCATAAACCGACAAAAGAGGATCTTGAAGGAATTGATATGGTGATTTTTGACAAGCAGGATGTCGGTACTCGTTTTTATACCTACCTGGCCACTCTTCATTATGTAATGGAGGCATGTGCTGAGAACAATGTGGAAGTGATAGTTCTGGACAGACCAAATCCAAATGATTCATATGTTGACGGACCTGTGCTTGAAGAACGGTTCAAATCGTTTGTAGGATTAAATCCTGTTCCGATAGTCCATGGAATGACCTTTGGGGAATATGCCGGGATGCTTAACGGCGAAGGCTGGCTGGCTAATGGAGTTCAGTGCAAACTTAAAGTAGTGACACTTTTGAATTATAAGCATGGAAAACCTTATATCCTGCCCGTTAAACCATCACCTAATCTGAATACTCAGCAATCTATTCTGTTATATCCTTCTCTTTGCTGGTTTGAAGGTACCGTGATCAGTGAGGGACGTGGCACCTGTATGCCTTTTCAGATTCTGGGTCATCCTGCTTTAAAAGACAAGTATGATTTCAATTTTACTCCGGTTTCAATTCCGGCAATGAGTACTAATCCGAAACATCTTGGTGAGACATGTTACGGTCTGGATTTAAGAAATTATGATACAGATAGATTCAGGAAGACCGGTAAATTGAATCTTGACTGGTTGTTGGAACTGTATAATGCTTATCCGGATAAGGAAAACTTTTTCAGACAAGGCACGGATGGCAGCTATTCATTTGATCGTTTGGTTGGTAATGACCAGCTGAGGAAGCAGATCATTGAAGGTTTAACTGAAAAAGAAATTCGTAACAGCTGGGAGCCCGGACTGTCTGAGTTTAAAAAAATCAGAGAAAAGTATTTGATATATAAATGATAATTACCTGATCTGTTTAATGTGTATCGGGTGAATTTGTATTTACAAAAAGTGCGGATATGAGTATTTTCTGATTCTGCCCTTTTTTGTAATATATGCTTATCTTTGTTTGCTGTACTGTACAGTCTCATACGGCTGTTTCCGGGTTCTACTGTGGAAATGCAGATAACAGCAATACTGATTTTAAACGAAGCGTTTTAAAAGGTTAATATAAATGATCAGCTGGAGTGAAATATTGATTCGTTTATTGCTGGCCTCCCTGTTT
>JAAYJR010000373.1 GCA_012522835.1 Bacteroidales bacterium | reverse complement strand
GGTCCTGACAAGCCGGAAATATGGGGTTGTTCATTTTCTTTTATATCATTGATTACTGTCCATGTGTATCTCTCATTTTCAGGGAGCATATTATCTTTGATCAGCCGGTTTCGCCAAAGATTTACCATGTTGATCTCCAGTTCATTTATCCCCTCTTTCAGGATGCCTGACACGTTCCGCCGGTATGGTGCAATCCAAACTCCCCCGGCTTCTTTGCCGTTCAATTTTACATCAGCCATCACAGCCACATTCCCGAGGTTAATAAATAAATCACCATTCTCCGGAAGGTCATTAATGGTAAAGGTGGTTTGATATATTGCTGATCCTGAATAGTATTTTATTTTTTCATTTGCTGACTCTGACCAATCCGTAAGTGTTACAAATGTTTGTGTTTCAGCAGGACCTATATCCTTATTGACAAAATCAACCTGAAAAGGGCCTTCAATCTGTGTGATTGTTTTCAGTTCCGGGAAATTATTCTCTTTTGGGGGTTTAATTATTTCATGATCAGAATTGGTGAAGACAACGAACCAGCTTCGATGCCCTTCCATTTTCAACGGGACTTCTGTCCGGCCGTTTACTTCGGAATAGTCTTTAAGATCTCTTATTTCACCAGTTATTGCATCCCAAAGCTGGGGTTTTAATCCTGTCACCCGGAAGGAGGGTCTGAAATTTATTTCGTTCTCCGTTTGGTTAGTAATGAAATATATTTCCATTCCCGGCATTGACCGGTGTGTCCATAGTACCGGAGAAGTCCCGGTATCTAAGTCCTTATCAACTTGCAACATTTTAAAAACTGTATCTAAATCGTATCCTTCCATCACTAATCCTTCACCATAGCTATTGTACAGTTTGCCCTCCTTGTCCTCTCCGCTCCACAACCTGTCTGCCAGCTCATTTACCCGGGTATCGCATTGCGGATAATTTTGAAGGCTTGGTGATTTTGCCGGCTCAGGTCCCAGGATTTTTCCCCCTGCAGCCACTAACTGTTCAATTTTTGCAAGCAGTTCAGGTCGCATGGTTGTGAGCGGGGGCAATACCATCACCTTGTAGCTCATTCCGTCAGGCAGGACAAACCTGCCATCTTCAACCGACAGACGGTTTATAATAACTTCGGCATTTATATAGTCAAAGGAATATCCGGCGGGTATTTCAGGATCTCTTCCGCCGGTCATAATAGGAGCGCTCTCCCCAATGAAATAGCAAACATCTGCAACATACCGGCCTTGTTGAAGCAAATGCTGGCATCTTCTCAGATAGTCGAAATAACTGTCTGTCTGATCGAACCAGGTATTATGACGGTTAAATTCGGTGCTGAACCAGGCATTCATACCGGGCATACGGTTATCGTCCGGTTGCTGGATATACAGATGCAGCACGAAATGGTTAATTCCCTCAGTAAATGACCAGTCACCCCGTCCCTTCAGCATTGCCGGATGCCTCATGTAAGCATTTCCGGAAGCAGTAAAGGCTTCTGCCGAAGTCATTGGTTTTCCATAAACATGTGCAGTTGATGATGAGGCTTTACATTCAATATCACCCAATGGGCGTTCATTCCAGAATTCTCCTGCAATAAGACTTGATTGTCCGCCATACATCATAAATTCAGACGGAAATCCCCAGTGGCCATAATTTTCCAGCCATGTCTTCAGATTATGCTGTTCGCTCGCTTTTCGCAGTCCCCCGACATATTCATATGCAATATCATCAGCCACTGCACGTCGCAAATCCCACAGAAACCGTTCTGATTCTTCAGCACTTCCGACGATCCGTCCTGATAAAACCGGCAAATATTTTATGGGATCATAACCATACTTCTCTTTAAACTTTACTTCATAGTTATCAGTCCAGTTTTGTGATCCCATTTCATAACTGTCGGCAATGACATACTTAAATGCAGATTTGCTTTTTTCGGGGATTCGTTTCAGGAGTTCCCCGACAAAATTGTCGAAATGGATTTTTACCAGATCACTGTTCATTTTGTCAATTTCGTAACCTCTGCCCTGTGGAGCTGAGGGTGAATTTTTTGTGCCGGTGGGAGTCATTCCGATTCGCATTACAGTCCACTTGCCCTCAGGGACATCCCATATAAGCCGGCCATCTTTATCAATTTTATCAGAAATATCAACTACCTCCTGTATGATAAGGTCATTATTGTTTATTTCTTCTTGTGTTTCCCAGACATAAGTATTCCATTCCGGGGTAGGGGTAGGGTGCATTTTGCCGAGTTGTTTTTCGATAAACCTGTCGAGTACCGGAGATTCAGAAATATTAATTTCCGAAAACCGGACTTCCTGCACATTGCCGGTAAAATTTTTTAAAATAAGTTTGAATTTGTCTGATTTTGTTTCCGGTATGGAAACTGCTAATTTTCCTAAGGTAACAGGACCGACATTGACATTCAGGTTACTCCGGTCGAACAGGAAGGTAGTGATTGATTTTTCCGTGCCACCGACTTCTGCGATAAGTTCGCAGTTACATTTCACCGGACTGTCAGGTGCAATAGTGATCTGCCTGGCTGTTATCGGTTTTTTTAATTCAAACTCAAACTTCACTTCCAGATCCTGACGGTATTTAAAACCTGCATATGTTGAAGTATCATTATCAAAAAGGTTTTCAATATTACTTGCTGCAGGATATGCTTCTGCTTTTTTAATCAGGTTTTTTAAGTCAATCCCCTCAGCCTCCGGTACTTTAAAAGCAAGAGTATGTGTATCCCTGAACTCATCATTTGGTTTATCTGTCACAATATTCACCTCTCCCGGTCCTGATACTTTTGTTTCGGTGTATGTCAGGTAGCGCATTGCCATATCGGACTTAACCCAGGGGCCGCCTGACTGGCTCCAGCCGGGACAGTTAAAGATACCTATGACTACACCTATGCGGTCGCCTTCAGTTACTGCATGAACCATGCAGTCCCACCATTCGGCACTGAAAAGGGGCACTCTTCCATCTATACCTGCAGGATTTATGTTGCCTATAAGAGCGGCTCCAATTCCTGCTTTTTTCATAGCCTCGAGATCTTTAGTGATCCCTTCTTTTGAAATATCATCATTGATCCAGTACCAATAACACCAGACAGTATTATCTGCTGATGGTGTGACGAATCCGGAGATTATGTTATTGAATTGTTCATCCGGCAGTTGCGGGGTCGTGTTACATGAGAGTATTATCGCTGAAAATAAGATTACTTTAATCAGGTGTTTCATTTGGTTTATTTTTTTTCAAAAATAAACAAATTAAAAGATATGGAACAATTAATTCCAGAGGCTTTCCGTTTGCTCAAACGGACAGAAATGGATAATTTACCTAAATCTGCCGGCAAGGGTCCTTTGGTCTCTGGTTACTCAAACTAGCTGTCGGTGGGGCAATGGACAAGGACTACAGAACTGCTGCATCGGAGCTTTATCTCTTGCCGTCAGCTGGTGGATTTTGATTATAAGCCACCACTTCATTCTTTATACTTTTAAGAAGCTGCTAAAAACAGGCTAATTTTTTACATCAAAGCTTATCCCTTTTCTTTACCTGATTTTTTCTTTGAGCAGATTCAAATAATTTTCACTTGTTTCTTTGTCAGTTCCCAATATTCCGCAAAGATATTTTCCTGTTTTGTAAAGATAAACCTGTCCGTTATATGGATCTTCAATAGTATATTCCGCTTGTCCTCTTTTATTTTCCGGGAATTTTGCCAAATCGAGATATTCGTTTAATATTTTGACTGTTTGCTGCTCATCGTCAGGACTTATTAT
>JAAYJR010000501.1 GCA_012522835.1 Bacteroidales bacterium | reverse complement strand
TTTGAAGGGAAGCTTTACAATTTCACGATTAACTGCATCGTCTACATTTATTATATATGAAATTGAATCTCCAAAATCTTTAAGGGCTTCCCTTGGTTCTATATAATTTGTCTGGCCGGGTTGATCTGATTGGTAAAGTGAGTTTTCTGAATAACGAACCGGACGGAAAAATTTTATATCATAAAGGTTGTTTTTATATCCTGTAAATCCTATATCGATAAGGCTTACAGATATTTCAGTGAATTGACCGGGACGGTAAATAATTCCTGCATCGAAAGCAAATCCCAAATTTTTTGCACCAAAAAAATAGTCTGCCGGAGTCATGTTTACATCAAAAGAGGAAAAATTAAATACTGTATCCCTTTTATGAACGAACGGGCCTGAAAATTTATAATCACCATCTACTTTTATGTTGATTCTTTTTTTATCCTCATCAGTTTCAACCGAAAAATTTGCATCCCGGGCATCGAAAAACATTTTACCGAATAAGATCTTTAAACGCACTCCGGCATCAATTCTTTCGGATATCTGTTTTGACAGTCCCGGAGCCACCTCTCTGAAATAATTAAAATTGAATGATGCATCCCCCAGGTTTTCATAGGATCCGTAATAATTTTGTATTCCATCGCGTATAATTTTTATTATTTCGCGGTCGAATGACCCTTCTGAAAAACTGCGTTCAGAGACTGAGAAATTGTATGTGAATTCATTGTGTTTAAAGCTTGCAAAAAACAGTGATATACCGGCGGCAGCTCTTGCAATACCCCGTTCATCCAGGGAATTATAAAATCGGTTAAGATCGTAACTGAAACCTTTGGAAAATAGCGAGTTAAACGGGACATTCATCTCAGCGGTGCCATATACGCCTGATAAAACGGGTATTCCCACAGCCAGTTTTTCTGTTTTATTTTGATAAGCCGGATTATATAGAGTTGATTGTGGAATATCAGGTAATAAATAATACGGAATTATTTCCTGTGCACCGGCTGCCGGGGAGAGCAGGCACCGGAATAGTATCAGGACTGAAATCAATTTTAATGTTCTGAAATAATACATTGCACAATTGTTATTAATGCAAAAATATATATTTGTCGCGGAAAATGGACTATCCTTTATAATTAACCGGATAGCAGAATTATATGCCGTTGGAGAAGTTAATATATTTTAACTTAATGTATTAAACTGTCAGGTTAATAATATCGGTTAAGTTTGTTAATTTTGTGAATTGAAGTTGATACTTTATGAAATACATTTAGATAAATAAAAGAGAAAACAATGAATTGGAAAAAACTTTGGATAAGTACTATTATAGTTGTGATTGCAGGCCTTGGTTTTTACAGCTTTAACCAGGATGATAAAAATTTTGAATTAGCTAAAAATCTTGAAATATATTACAGTTTGTTCAGGGAACTTAACATGTTCTATGTAGATGAGGTAAATCCGGAAAAACTGGTAAAAACCAGCATCGATGAAATGTTAAAATCGCTTGATCCCTATACCAATTTTATTTCAGAAGACCAGATGGAGGATTTCAGGTTTATGACCACCGGAGAATATGCGGGTATAGGAGCTTTAATAGGCAATCAGAATGGGAAAATAGTGATTTCAGAACCGTATGAAGGATTTCCTGCCCAGAAATTCGGGCTTAAAGCAGGTGATATTATTCTTGAAGTGGAGGGGAAGTCAACTGAAAATATGAGTACCGAGGATGTCAGTAACCTTCTGAAAGGCCCTGCAAAAAGGCCTGTTAAGATTAAACTGCAAAGGCCGGGTGAAAAAAAACCTTATGAAGTAGATGTTATTCGTGAAAAAATTTCAATTGAATCTGTCCCATACTATGGCATGATTGAAAATAATGTTGCTTACATCAGGTTATCAAATTTTACTGCGAACTGTAGTGAAGAAGTTAAAAAGGCTTACCAGGAACTTAAGAAGAATAATCCCGGTGCACTGGTCCTGGATATGAGGTCTAATCCGGGCGGATTACTGCAGGAAGCTGTCAAAATTGTCAATATGTTTGTTCCCAGGGGTTCTGAAATAGTTAGTACCCGGGGTAAAGTAAAGCAGTGGGATAAAGCTTATAAAGCTACTAATACCCCTCTCGATACAACAATAAGAATTGCTGTCCTGACTAACAGCTCTTCTGCATCTGCCTCTGAAATTGTTGCCGGGGCAATTCAGGATCTGGACAGAGGACTGGTGATTGGTTCACGTACCTTTGGTAAAGGCCTTGTCCAGACAACAAGGGATTTGAGTTATAATACAAAACTTAAAGTGACCACAGCCAAATATTATATCCCCAGTGGCAGGTGCATACAGGCACTTGATTATTCAAACCGGAATGAGGATGGCAGCGTTGGACATGTGCCCGATTCCCTTATTTCTGAATTTAAAACTATAAAAGGACGGATAGTATTTGACGGTGGAGGTATCATACCCGATATTGTTGTTGAACCGGAACAGTTAAGCAATTTAAGCGCTGCATTGCTTACTAATTTTATGATCTTTGATTTTGCAACAAAATTTTCAAATGAAAATGAATCTATTGCATCGCCTGATGAGTTTAATATAAGTGGCAATATTTACGGTCAGTTTGCCCAGTTCCTGAAAGACAATAATTTTGAATATGAATCTGAATCAGAGCATCTGTTAAAAGAGTTGGAAAAAGCTGCAAAAGAGGAAAAGTACTACAGCCTGGCCGAAAAAGATTTTGAAAGTTTGAAGGGCAGGTTGGAGCCCCACCTTGATAAAGATCTGGAAGTTTTTAGTAATGAGATCAAAATACTGCTTGAGAATGAGATAGTTTCCCGTTTTTATTATCAGAAGGGAGCAATAAGATCATCAATAGGGGAGGATAAAGTGATTAAGACGGCAATAGAGAAGCTTAACTCTGATATGGCATATAATTCATATTTTGAACCTGGAATAATTATATCGATGAATAAAAAGTAGCATCCACATAATTAACCTGATATGAACTTCAATGAAATAATTAATTTTCAATTAATTAAAACGGAGCACATTACGATCACCGTTTATAATGTTGCAATTTTTATTATAGTATTGCTTGCAACAGTTTCAGTCCTAAGAATCATACGGAGCTTTTTTAAGCGGTATATTGAGAAAAGGGAAGAGCAGAGACGCTCGTACTGGTCGATCTATCTTATACTCCGTTATGTTGTCTGAGTAATTGTAATTGTCCTGCTTCTGGAAACTTCAGGTGTGAAGATCTCCATATTGCTGGCCAGCATAACCGCGTTGCTGGTGGGTGTCGGTTTTGGTATTCAGCAGCTTTTCAGTGATATTGCCTCGGGAATAGTGCTTATATTTGAACGCAACCTGCAAATTAATGATATTGTTGAACTTGAAGATGAAACTGTCGGGAAGGTTATACATATCGGGCTCCGCACTTCAAAGCTGAAAACCAGAGCTGATGTAATTCTTGTCGTCCCTAATTCAAAATTTGTTAATGATATAATTATTAACTGGAGCCAGATGGACTATAACACCAGGTTTTCAGTTGCTGTGGGCGTTGCATACGGATCAGACACTAAATTGGTTACTGATCTGTTATTGGACTGTGCACTGAAGAATAAAAATATTTCCCTTCAACCAAAACCATTCGTAAGGTTTAATAATTTTGGAGATTCTTCACTTGACTTTCAATTATATTTTTGGGTAAAGGAGCCATTCCTGGTGGAAAATACCAAGAGTGAACTTCGGTATGCCATTGACGATGCCTTTCGTAAGCATAATGTACATATACCCTTTCCTCAAAGGGATGTATATATTAAATCACAGCCTGCCAGTCCTTCTTAGCCAAGAGCTGGTCCTGCCTGGTTTCTCCACCGGTAATGGTTATTTTTTACTTCCTTTCGTATTTGCAGCAGGAGGGCAGCTTATTATAAACCTCATCTTTTGCTTTTTGCTGTTCGGTGTCATGTCCCGCCCCGGCTACAGCAACATGCACTTTATTTACATTAGTTACCTCATCATCGTATACTACTGTAAGAAAAGTGGTTTTGCTGTCCCATTCAGCTGCAGATACTCCTTTTACTGACTTAGCTGCTTTTTCGATGCGTGTTTCGCACATGCCGCAGTTTCCTTTTACTTTAAACTTTTCTGTTTTTTCTCCGGCAAATACCGTGAATGTTCCCAGAATGAACATTACAACTAAACTTAAAACTTTTGTTTTCATCTTATTAAAATTTTATAATTGTGATTAATTATTCCTTGAATTATTTTTTCTTTAATCTTAAAGCATTTGATATTACTGATACTGAGCTGAAGCTCATTGCTGCAGCTGCTATCATCGGACTGAGCAGGATACCGAAAAACGGGAAAAGTATTCCTGCAGCGACAGGAACTCCCAATGAATTATAGACAAAGGCAAAAAACAGATTTTGCTTGATGTTTCGCATGACTTTATGGCTCAGCTCGCGTGCACGGACAATGCCGTTCAAATCCCCTTTTACCAGGGTGATTTCAGCGCTTTGCATGGCAATGTCGGTTCCGGTGCCCATGGCGATTCCCACATTAGCCTGTTCCAGCGCCGGCGCGTCGTTTATTCCGTCGCCGGCCATCGCCACTATTTTCCCTTTACCCTGTAGCTCTTTTACCTTTTTAAATTTGTCATCGGGCAGGCAATCGGCTTCGTAACCGTTTAGGTTTAGCTCTTCGGCTACCGCTTTGGCTGTAAATTTATTGTCGCCGGTAAGCATATACACTTCCACTCCCATTTTCTGCAACTCTCTAATCGCTTTGGCCGAACTTGTTTTAATGGTATCGGCCACACTCACAATACCTTCCACCTTATTGTCAATCAGCAGGTACATCACGGTTTGCCCGGTTAGCTGCCACACTTTTACTTCTTCATTCTGCTTTTCCGAAAGTCTTGCATCAAAATCCTCCATAAGACGGTTGTTTCCAAGGCCAATTTGTTTTCCCTCGTAAATACCTTTTACCCCTTTTCCTGTCACCGACTCAAAATTTTCAACCCCTGAAATTTCAATTCCATTTTTTCTTGCCCCGGCCACAAGGGCTTCAGCCACCGGGTGTTCGCTGTGCGCATCAACCGACGCAGCAAGGCGGAGTATTTCTTCATCTGTCAGCTTTCCAAAGGATTTGTACGATTTTAAAGCCGGCTTTCCTTCGGTTATGGTGCCTGTTTTGTCGATGATAAGGGTATCCACTTTGTTCATTTCTTCGATGGCGCGGGCATCTTTCACCAGCACGCCGGCCTGTGCCATCCTTCCTGAGCCCACCATTATTGACATCGGTGTAGCCAGGCCTAATGCGCAGGGACACGCTATAATAAGTACAGCAATTGCATTTACAAAAGCGTAAACATAGGCGGGTTCCGGTCCCCAGACAGCCCAGACGACAAAGGTGATAATGGCAACGCTTACAACAATCTGTACAAAATATTTGGCTACCACATCGGCCAGTTTTTGGATAGGAGCACGTGAACGACTCGCTTCGTTTACCATTTCTATGATTTGAGAAAGTAACGTGTCGGCGCCCACTTTTTCCGCCTTCATTACAAAAGAGGTTTTCCCATTAATTGTGCCACCGGTAACTTTGTCATTTTTATATTTATCGGCAGGAATTGGTTCGCCGGTTATCATACTTTCGTCGATGGTTGCAGTTCCTTCTGTAA
>JAAYJR010000386.1 GCA_012522835.1 Bacteroidales bacterium | reverse complement strand
GCATAATAGAGCAGCGATCTTTTTGTGTCGCGCGATAATGCATAGATTATAGGAACAAGAATAATGAAGCCCACATCCAGGAAAACAGGAATAGCATCAATAAAGTCGGTAATTACCATAGCCCATGAGGCGCGGTCTTTTCCGAACTTTTTCACCAGGTAATGGGCCATAGATTCTGCACCCCCCGAGCTCTCAAGCATTTGTCCGAAGATAGCACCCAGTCCGACGACCGTGGCTACAAACCCCAAGGTACCTGCCATACCCTCCTGGATAGCCAGGACAACACCTTTAAGGGGCATCCCTGCAATTATACCAACATAGATGGCAGTTATCAGAAGTGAAATAAATGCACTGATTTTTAGCTTCAGTACCATCAGAAGGAGTAACGCAACTGCCGAAATAACAATGAATATCAGAAATAGTGTTGACATCTCTATCAGATTAGTTTTTGGCTATAAAGTTAGGTTTTAACAGGAATTATGCAAATGGAAATTCATCAGACCTGAAATTGGCAGAGTTTATTCTACTCTTTTATCCGATTCCGGTATTGACGGGGCGGCATGCCCATCTTTTTTTTGAAATCGCGTGTAAAGTAATAAGGGTCTGAATATCCTAACCGGAATGATATCTCTTTAATCTTCATTTTTGTGTAATCAAGGAATTCACAAGCCTTTAAAATTTTCAAATGAGCAAAGTAACTCATGGGCGGGTAGTTAGTCTCTTTCCTGAAAAGGGTAGTAAAGTATGTTGGCGAGTATCCTACCTCCCTCGATATCTGGTTGAGAGTAAGTTTTTTCCGGAGGTTCTTTTCCAGAAAACTTAATGCTCTTCTCATTACAGGATTGATCTCATCGGCTATATCGTCGCTGGTTCGGCTGGCAAATATAAAAGTTGCAAGCAGGTGGCCGAAGCAGAGGTTAACATATTCAATATTCTGATCGTGGAATCCTTTTGAAAGATTATTGAAAATTTCGTAGAACAGCATTTCGCGGTTGGCTACCATGTTATTAACTGATGGTACAAGGTTACGGACAACTGAAAACTCCCTGACCATATGCTTCACTTTTCTCCCCCTGAATCCTGCATATAGAAAACGGCAGTCGGTTTTCGGATCCGGAAAGAAACTGAAAATATCACCTCGCCTCACAATAAAAAACTGATCACCTGAAACAGGTACCTGCTCACCTTCCAGGTAAACAGTCCCTTCTCCTTTAGTGCAATATACCAGTAAATTACTTTCTTTCCTGCCCCCTGAATCCCATTGAGTTCCTCTTTCAATTTCTGACTCTCCTGCTTCAACCAGATAAAGATCCCTGTTCGTGATACTTCTATTCCCATCATCGATAGATTCGGGCAGGTTATAATGTTTTAACTCCTTAATCATCACAGAAATGTTGTAGTCTGAAAAGTTATACAATAAAGTAATATTATCCATCTTTTTCAAAGAAAATACTATTTTTTTACTTTAGCAGTACCAATATATTTGTGAAAACCAAAAATTTACTTGAAACCATGAGTGAACTTTTAGAAAGAATTGCAGATTGTATTGAATTTGGAAAGATTAATAAAGCAGCTCCCTTCCCTCCACAGATGAAAGGGGAGGATGGCGCTGATGAACTTACCAGTCAGGCCCTGAAAGAGGGAATTTCAGCCCGGAGAATTTTAACGGAAGGATTAATGGTTGGTATGGAAAAGGTCGGAATTAAATTTCGGGAGAATAAAGTGTTTGTACCACAGGTTCTTATGTCGGCCAAGGCCATGAAAACAGCAATGGTACACCTTAAACCTTATTTTTTGTCGGGGGAGGTAAAGGAGAAAGGCATCTTTATAATCGGGACAGTTGAGGGTGATCTGCACGATATAGGGAAAAATCTGGTTATCATGATGGTAGAGGGGACCGGATGGAAAGTGGTTGACTTAGGGACAGACGTAAAAGCTGACCAGTTTATTTCTGCCATCGGAGAAAATCCGGGTGCATTTGTTGGTTTGTCCGCACTGTTGACAACAACAATGGTGAACATGGATAAAATTACCAAAGCTATCAAAGAGGCATTTCCAAAGGTATGTGTTGCTGTTGGAGGTGCTCCGTTAAATGATGATTTCAGGAAAAAAATCGGTGCTGATATATATTCTCCGGATCCTCAGGGACTGGTAGAGTATCTTAACTCTCAGCTAAGTTGAAATGTATGGATTAGAACTGATAAAAAGAGTCTTTTCCCTTCAGCCTGTCGAAAGAGTTCCGTGGATCCCTTTTGTGGGAGTACACGGAGGTTTTCTAACAGGTGTTGATGCCACATCATATCTTAAATCATCCGGAGAGATTGTTAGAGGAGTCAGTAAAGCAATTGAAGAATATAATCCTGACGGTATCCCGGTGTTGTTTGACCTGCAGACAGAGGCTGAAGCTTTAGGTTGCCGGCTCCAATGGTCAGAGTCCACACCCCCGGCGGTTGTTTCCCATCCGTTGTCGGAAGGAATATCTATTGATGAACTTACTATTCCGGGGCCTGATGCAGGAAGGATCCCGGTAGCAATTGACGCTGCTAAAAAACTTCGTAAAAGATATCCGGACATTGCCCTGTACGGACTGATTACGGGTCCTTTTACCCTGGCAATGCACCTTATGGGAACCGATATGTTTACAAAGCTGTATGAAGAGCCCGGGGAAGTTCTCAAGTTAATGGAATTTTGCAAGAGAGCCGGACAAAAAATGGCTGAGTATTATATGGATGCAGGTTGTGATGTGATTGCACTGGTTGATCCTATGACAAGCCAGATCGATACTGACACTTTTGAAAAATTTGTTACTCCTTATGCATCGGAGATCTTTCATTTCATCAGGGAAAGAGGAAAGTTAAGCTCGTTTTTTGTTTGCGGCCATGCACAGCAAAATATAGAAGCTATGTGTAACTGCCGTCCTGATAATGTTTCCATAGATGAGAATATACCTCTTGATTATGTAAAAGAGATCGCGTTGGAGAGAGGCATCAGCTTCGGAGGTAATTTAAAACTCACAGTTGTCCTTTTAATGGGCAGCAAAGAAGATTGCCAGGAACATGCACTCGAATGTCTTGACCAGGGAGGTAAGACCGGTTTTATCCTGGCACCCGGTTGTGACCTTCCGCGTGAAACACCTCCGGAAAATATTAAGGCAGTTACCGGCCTGGTACATGATCCTTACCGCCAGGAAGTTGTACGCACCCTGGAAAAAAGGGAGAGCACCCTGGAAGTGTTAAATATGAAGGATTACGGGCAATCAGAAAAGGTGATAATAGATATCATTACCCTTGACTCTGAATCATGTGCACCATGCCAGTATATGGTTGAAGCGGTTAAAAGAGTATCTAAGCATTTTGAGGGGGTAGCGGAGTGGCGTGAGCATGCTATTAAAAAGATAGAGGCGGTTAGTTTCATGTCATCGTTAATGGTTAAAAATATACCAACAATATGTATTGACGGCAAGATTGCTTTTGTTTCAAAGATACCTCCGGAAGCGGAGTTAGCGGCCGCTATTCAAAAGAGGATCAATGAAAAACTGAAGTTGAAGATAAGATTAAAAAGGGGAGAGTTGATAATTTTTGAGGATGAGGGGAACAGGTGTACTGAATTACAGGATAGGGTTAACCGTGCCATGACAGAGTTGGGCAGGGAGATTGACATCAGGGTTATTACTGGCAGGAATAATATGGCTGGTTACGGTATCAGCCAGTCACCCGCAGTAGTTGCAGTCAGATATACTGTAAAATCTGAAGGGGCCATTCCCTCAGTCGAGGTTATAAAAGAGTGGATAAAGGAGCTGTAAATATTTCTAACAAAATTATATTCAATGGGTAAAATTACAGATCTTATCAAAAATGGCAAAGTGCTGGTTTCCGACGGTGCCTGGGGAACAATGCTTCAGCAAAAAGGACTTAAGCCTGGTGAGTGTCCTGAGGAGTGGAACATTTCACATGCGGAGGATGTATTTGACATTGCGAAAAAATACATAGAGGCAGGTTCTGATATGATAGAAACTAACAGCTTCGGAGGAACCAGGTTTAAACTTGAAAGATATAACCTGGGAGATAAGGTATTTGAAATCAACAAAACCGCTGCCCAAATCAGCCGCCGTGCGGCAGGTAATAAATTTGTGCTTGGTTCGGTGGGACCTACAGGGGAAATATTGATGATGGGTGATGTTACCGAAAAAGAGTTATATGATGCTTTTAAAATACAGGCCAGTGGACTGGAAGCCGGAGGCGCTGATGCTATAATGATAGAGACCATGAGTGATATTGACGAAGCCTGTATAGCAGTGAAAGCTGCCAAAGAGAATACCGGTTGTGAGGTATTTTGTACAATGACTTTCGAAAAAACTGTTACGGGAGAATACCGCTCTATGATGGGAATATCACCAACTGAAATGGTCAGTCCCCTAATTGATGCAGGGGCAGATATGATAGGTGCAAATTGTGGTAATGGTATTGAAGGGATGGTTGATATTATCAGGGAGATACGGCTGTCAAATCATGAAATACCCCTTGTTGTACATGCCAACGCAGGTATGCCGGTATATGTCGACGGAGATACCATTTTTCCTGAGAAACCTGATGAAATGGCTGCCATAGTGCCAAAAATCATCGATGCCGGAGTAAATGTAATTGGAGGTTGCTGCGGCACAACCCCGGAGCATATTGTCAGGGTCAGGGATATAGTTAATAAATTATCAGCAAGGACATCCCGGTAATATTAAAGATGTTGATTTATTAAATGGATCATTGAGCATCATGTCAAAAATACCATTTCATATTATATCAGGATTTTTTTGCAAAATAGCAATAATGAATGAATCTCCGATAATAGCAGCCAGTTGGTTCACTGCCTTATCCCTTGCCGTTCGCTTGAGCGAACGGATGCATGCACATGCAGGGAATT
>JAAYJR010000440.1 GCA_012522835.1 Bacteroidales bacterium | reverse complement strand
CAATCCGCTAAACAAAATAATCAAGCTAAACGAAGAAAATGCATAATTTTTTTCCAGCAAATAAGACAAAAACCCATTGGAAATGGGATTATTATAAAATATGAATTCAATGATTTTTGACTTGTCTGAAAATGAATATAATAGTATTATAAAAGAAATGAAAAGTGATGAATAGTTTTTAATATTTGATTCTGAATTTCTAATGTTAAATAAATGCTTTACTAAAAACAGAATTATTATCAAATATGTAATCTGAAGAATGTAAAGAATAAGTATTAAAATAACCGGTAATACTCGTGTGTTGCTTAGAAAATAGAAATAGGTCAAATAAAATAAAACTGAAATTACAAAAACAAACAACTCCCATCTTTTTAAGTAATATTTAATTTCCAGAATAATTACAGACCAGCGTGAAATCGGAAATGTGCAGAAAACAAGATGATTACGACCTTTGTAACCAGGGCAGCTAAGCTCATATACCATAAAATCCAGTATGATTACTAAACTGAACAATGATAAATAATCAAACAAATCATTTGCCCAAATATTTTTTTGCGTTAAAAATATGGCAAGTAATAATATCAAAAATGAAGCTACTATTAATATGACTTTTGATAATGTTCTTTTTATACTCATCCTAAAAAAGTTGACATATAATCAATGGTATCCTTATATATTTAAGTAATAACCGGATACCATTGAATTCATTTGCTCAAAATTACTTCATCCTATAACAGGAAACGTAAACATCATGCAATGATGCACCAAATGTAATTGCAGCACAAATAGCTACACCGCCTGTAGAGGCACATAATCCGATAAATGCAATTCCATAAAGTGCCAAAGATGCTCCGCAAGATTTTGAGCCTGCAACACTTGCCATTTGCTCTAAGCTAATCTCTTTCATAAAAATTACATTGAAATTGTTACCTACTCTTTTCAGGCTTTTCGGTTACTGCCTGCAGTTCTAATTGACTCAATTATATCTGCATCCGAAAAATAAATAAGCCCGGTCCAATAATACCGGACCAGGACAATTTTTAATTAAATTCTTCCCAGTAACGCTTATAAATATTTTCGCTGCTGATAAGTTCATAATGAGTTCCCGACTCTTTAATAGTACGATCCTCAAGTATATAAATCCTGTCACAGATTTTTTTAATCAGATTGATCCTGTGAGTAACAAGTAAGATTCCCAGCTTCCCCTTCAGGCTGATCAGCATCCTTAATATCAGATCCTCTGTATCCTTATCCATGCCCGATGTGCCTTCATCAATCAGTAAAATATCGGGTTCATTGATCAGTGCCCTGAGGAATGCAATTACCTGTTTCTGGCCTCCCGATAATTTAACACCGTCTTCCCCTACCAGTGTCGCCAGTCCCAGGGGCAAAGCCGTAATAAACGGATCCAGTCCGTAATCAGATATGAGCCGTAATAAAACATCCGCCTTTTTTTCCGAAGGTTCAGGAATTAAATTTTCCAGTATTGTCCCGTTAAAAATATGTATGTCCTGCGGGACAACACCAACTGACCTGCGCCATATATCAGGTGATATCAAATTGTCCGGAACGGAATCATTTATGATAACCTTACCTGATTCCGGAATCAGGAATCTTAAAAGGATGTTTACAAGAGTACTTTTTCCCGAACCCGATTCTCCCACCAAAGCAATTATTTTCCCTTTTTCAATTTCCAGGTTTATATCTGTCAGAAACAATTTCTGTCCCGGAAAACGAAACTTTAGATCATTAAGTTTGATTTTTTTAATAACGATATCCTCATTTTCATGATTGGAATCAGCCTCTTCCGGACTGATCCTGGTAAATTCAAACATCCTTTCGATAGCTACCTTCGCTTCGCTTAAGGGAATGGAAATCAATGCCAGATTCATCACTGAAGGTATCAGGGTTGAACTAAGTGACAGAATTGCCATCAATTCTCCATGTGTCATCTGCAAATCCATTACCCTCACCGATGAATAAACGAGCAATACTATCAGGTAAAGGGTTCCAGCCAGATTGGTCAGCATACCCAGACTGACCCTGATCTTTCCCAGTGAAAAAAACTTTTCCTGGAAATTAGTGAATATATATTCATTCCTGGAAGCATAATAACTCTGCCAGTTCATGCATTTTATTTCTGCTATGCCTCTGAGTGAATTAATAAAATTACTTTCATTCAATGCATAGCCAGACATTAATTCATTCTGGGATGAAATGATTTTTTTATTGCACCGGTACACCAGTGAATAAATCAAAGGAATTGCAATTAATGAAATAACACCTGCCGGTACGGAATACACAAAGATCAGCACGGCAGTTACAATCAGAACAACAATATCAATGAAATAGATACTTATAAGATCGGATATCACTCTTTGAATACGCATTGTATCATTAAGGCGTGCCACCAGGTCACCTGTCTTACGCGTATCAAAAAACAATTTCGGAAGTCCCAGCAAGGAGCGGTAAAATCCATCCACTATACGTATATTGAATGATTTTCCCTGTGCCAGCAGTATATATTGCCTGAGTGATAACAAGACCACCCTCGATGAAAGAAGGACAAAAACAAGTACACAGGAGATCAGAAGTATCTTTACTTCACCTGAAGGTAATATACGGTCGATCAGTTTCTGGGTAAAAACAGCCATTACAGCACCAAGGGCTGAAATAAGCAAACCAAGTAAAATACTGATCAGCAAAAGCTCCCTGTCGGGTTTTATGGTGTTGAGCAGCCATTTCCGCTTTCCCTTCTCTTCCTCACTTTTATATACAAAAGTATCACCCGGAGCTACAGACAGACATTTGTGGCCGGGCCAGATCCTTTCCAGTTCTTCTGCTGTTTTGGTTGTAAGTCCGCTTGCAGGATCCCACAGGACAAAATGACCATTCTCATAACCAAAACTTAAAATATAATGATCATACCTTATTTCCGGACTGACATGAAGAATAAGCAAACCTTCGAAAGACATAATACTTTCAATTGAAGCCTCATATCCCTGTGCTTCCATCCCGCTTGCAACAGCTGCCTGGTAAAGTCCGAGCATTGTTGTTCCCGACTGGGATGTTCCGCTTAGTTTCCTTATTCTTTCAATACCGGATTCTCCGCCGAAATATCTTATGGCCGAAGCCAGGCAGGCAGCGCCGCAGTCGGTGGAATCATTCTGGAGAAGAGCTTTTTCTTTAATTTTCCTGATATTGACAGACATCTTTCAAAGAATTTAGAATTACATCCGGGCTTACTTCCCCCTTGAAGAATTTTACCAGCTCAAGATCCTTATTATATATCAGACTGACAGGGATAACACTGATACCAAACATGCATGAAAAAGCCAGTGAACTGTCTGATAAAATACAGAACTCATTCTGTCCCGCTTCAAATTGTTCCATAAATTCATGAACGGATTCCGGCAGGGCATTGCTGACAAGCAAAACTTTAACACCCTTTGACTGAATATCATTCCGGATAATGGAAGATATCTCATATTGACAATAATCACAGTCAGGATGAAAATAGACAATAAGCAAAGGGCCATTTTTCATATCCCAGGAATTAAACATGCCGCCATCCAGTATCGCCAGAGAAAAAGACGGCAGGGTTTTAATCCTGTCGTCACGGTCATTCGCCTTTACTACTTTCAGGAATATCCCTTTTGCCAGAATAAAAAGAATTACACAAACAAATACTATTATTACTGAGGTAAATAACTTTTTCATGACTGAACATCAATGGTAATGAACATTATTAATGCAATCCACAGAATCAGTGCCGGACCATTGGTTAGCAAAATTATTATATCGGCCTTTTCTCTTTTCACAGAACTGATTTTCCGGAGGCCTGTAGCCAGCATCAGAATATAAGTCACCTGGAACAGATTAACGGATTGAAGGGGATAGATCCAGTATTGTGCCACTTCATCCTGCCTAAACAAATTAATCAGAGAAAGGGGATAGAAGAAATTCATCTCATTGAGTGTATAATTCCCGGCGAAAAATGCAAACCACATGAATTTGGCAAGAGAAGCAAAAACTATTATGATCTCCGAGGCAATCACTGTGGTAAAGATCATACCCAGTGTCACTTCTCCATGCAGATCACTGAGGAAGAATCCTGTATAAATTATCAGGCTCAGAACCGAGAATTTAATGATCAGCATGAGAGGTGAAAACAGATAGCTGATCCAGGATAATTCCATGATCCTTTTGAAAAGTTCCATTGACCGCTCATAGGTCAGCTGTTCACTGTATGAATTATAAAATACAGTTTCGTTTATAAGTACGCTTCTTGACATCCATATCAGTAACAGATTTACTGATATCATGAAGAATAACAGCCTGTTTCTTTCTAAGCCGAAGTATTGTTCCAACACTTTCATTGTTTCACGAATTGAAATATTATTTATGATAACTAGTTGTCGTACAATTTTATACAGCATTTATCAAAATGCCCGTACAATCAGCAGAATCAAACATTACGATCAGTTGGCTGGCTTCTCAATTTTTATTTCAATTCTTCTTCCATCCGCATAATAATATGTCTCCCTTGTATTCGAATATCTGATGTCAACCCCCATTTCCTTCATCTCCTGAAGCGATTGAAACAGGGTGCTTCTCCTTATGCCAAGCTTGCTGGCAAACTCCATCGGCGGACCGGTTGCTTTCATATGTATTAACATATCAATACGGCGCACCCTTTCGATGTACTTTAAGAGAGCCATTATATTTTGATTTTAAAGAAACGCAGCTGACCAAATATAGATAAATATATTAAATGAGTCCAGAGAAACTGAACAAAATTTCAAAGGATTATTTATCCTGCTTATATGTAAAAGATTAGCAGTAATTTTGATATGTGAGGGCTTGCCTCAGTAAGTGAAAATGCCAAAATCAATTATAAACGGTAAATGACACTACTGTGCAAGCTGCTGAATGTATCCCCGGACATCCGGCGTCACGCAAAGAACAAAAGAAATTCCGCCACGATGACTGTAACAGATAAAAAATAAATCATGAAAAAATTACTCTCCCTGTCATGTATTGTCCTGCTTATCATTTCTGGCTGTAACAGTAAAAAGACACAGGACACAGAATACGGAGCCTGGCTGTATGAGCATAAAGCCATGCCAATGGATACTTCCAACAGCCTGCAGTATAAATGGGATCATAAGGAAATTCTTGAGTCCGTTCTTATTGATGGAATGGAGTCCCTTGAAAACTGGGAGCTTAATTTCGAAGGCCGGAAAAATGTTGCCGGCATCAGTCTTTCGGATGAAATAGTTTTTGAAGGAAAATCATCCATTAAATTCGTATCTCCCACAAAACTGCCTGTCAGCACGGGTACCGACGGAAGATACTGGGGCAGACAAAACCTTACACGCAAATTCCCCGCAGAGAACTTTTCAAAATACAACCGGATTGCAGTCAATATATATCCGGAATTCAGAGGGTTCAGGAAATTATATCTGACACTGATACTGCATAATGAAGATAATGTCCCTGATCAGTATGGCAAGGAAGGATGGCACACTGTCATGCTCGAAAACAACAAGTGGAACAAGCTTGTCATGGAGATTCCTCATCTGCCACACGACAAAGTAACCGGGATAACTATAAGCTATGGTTTGCAGGGAAATGAACCGGATGCAGCTGACACCATTGTATATTATGCAGATAATCTGAAACTTGAACTGGTTGAGCCGGATTATTATGAAGGCTGGGGAACAGACAGAGCAATATCATTTTCACATTCAGGATATAACATTAAGGATCAAAAGATTGCCTTTACTTCAATATCAGGCGGAGACAAGTTTCGCGTCGTGAACCAACATACAGACAAAACCGTTCTTGAAAAAGAAGTTCTGAAACAGACCGGCAGGACCGGTACATTCACGGTATTTGATTTTACCGAAGTAAAAACCCCGGGCGATTACAGGATTGTATATGGCAATACGGAATCAAAACCCTTCCCCATAGGCCGGGATGTATGGCTTCCGGTCATTGAAAAGATCACAAACCAGTTCTACCTTCAGAGATGCGGATTCAACCAGCCGGGAATCCATCTTGAATGTCATACCGACTGGTATACCGTTTACAGGGGAGATACAATAGTAATGGCGGGAGGATGGCACGATGCAGGTGACCTTTCGCAGTCATACTGGCAGACCGCCAGTGCTACGGCTGTCTTCTTCAGGCTTGCCCGTGAATACCGGAAAGAAAACAAAAGGCTTTCGGACCGTTTAATCGAGGAAGGCATGTGGGGACTCAACTGGCTTCACAAAAACCGCTTTGACGGTCTGCAGGTTATTAGCTGGACAACCCACGACTGCTACACTGACGGGGTGATCGGAAATTTTGATGACAAGCCCGTTCAGCCGGGAAGCAGGATAAACACCAATGACAATTATTATTCAATAATTGCTGATGTTGAAGCAGCTCTTACCCTTAAAAAGATAAATCCCGGAATGGCTGATAAGTCTGAAAAATACGCCATGGAATACTGGGATCTCCTGGTGAATCATCCTCACAGATGGAATACGGAAAGCCTTTCAATAGCAGTCCTGGCCGGGACAAAACTCTATCAGCTGACAAAGGACGAAAAAATTAAAAATCTGACAATCGGTTATGCCGATTCACTTATGGCCTTCCAGCAGACGGAACCGATGGACTGGGATATCCCACTGAGCGGATTCTTTTATATGAATAGAGCCCGGAACAGGTTTTTCGGATATAATCACAGCTACACGGCAGCGTCACCTATCCCGGGTATTGTCGAACTTTGCAGGCTTTTCCCCCGTCATGAAAAATATCCGGAGTGGATCAGATCTGCTGAGTTACATAAAAACTACCTTATTGATATTGCAAAGCTTACATCACCATATCTCATGCTTCCGGCAAATATCTACAGGCTTGGCGGAACTCCGGATGATGCACAGATACTGAATGGTATCAGGCTGGATGATGATCATTACCTGAGAATGTTTCCGGTATGGCATGCTTTCAGGGGCAACAGCTCCGTCATCCTTTCACCGGCACAGGGACTGGCATCAGCGAACCGGCTTTTCAGAGATCCCGAAGCACATCAGATTGCCCTGGCTCTACTGGAATGGATGCAGGGAAAAAATCCCTTCAGTCAAAGCCTTATGTATGGTGAAGGATATGATTTTTCTCCCCAGTATGCTGTTTTTACAGGAGATATAACAGGAGGACTGCCTGTTGGGATCCTTACCCGGGAAGATCTTGATATTCCATACTGGAAAACAAGTGTCCTGCATAATTATAAAGAACTATGGGGACAGCCAGCATTCCGTGAACTGGAACTGATCTGTTACCTGAAACAATAAGGGATGCTATATTTAAGGGATGCTATATTTAAAAGGCTTCGGTCCGGTTCATCGCGAAGTAATTTCCGCTAAGAGGGGCACCTCAACGTAAGTGTTCTGCTTTAAAAAGTCTGAAACAATCCCCTGATCCGGAATACCTGAAAGGCGTGATGCATCTTGTTAGTTCAATTGTTACTGACTGTAACTCAAAAAATCACACATGCAAAGAAAATATAACAAGAAAAGGATTCTGGTTTGTTGGCAGGTATTGAATTACCGGACCACCTGATTATTATAACAGGGAAAGAAGATTATAGTTTACCGGTAATGCTTAACTTAAAAAGTCATTTATGTGAAAATTCAGACCCCATAGTCCCGGAATTATTTGTAAATTGAACATCAATCGTAGAATGTCAGTAACAAATATATTTCCAGCGTATTAGATTATTTTGTTAATGCTTTGCCTGTGTGATTGACGGGGCTGTGCTGTATTAAATTGGAAAATATTTACAAAAAGAAACTCAGACAAACATGATAATCTGAAATGGTTAACAGTCATGACAAAATCCACCCATACACATGAATATTAAGTTTATCTATTATTTTGTTATAAGTTAGCCGTAATTATAGACCATAAATATGATAAGGAGATTTCATAAATTAGTTGGTTATGAGTACAAACATAATAATAAGAGCCTGTTACTACAGCTAATTTACATGACCAAAGAAAACTTTTTATTTACAGAAGATGAATTAAAAAATATGATAGAAATTACTTCAAATTTTCTTGATAAAACATCAAGAAATTTGGAGTCGCCCTCTAAATTCTTTGGCAACATACTAGAACCAACATCATATATTGAGGATCATGGCATTCCATTATACAAATTCATTCCCCAAGAAGTATATCAAAACCACATTTTAAAAGGCCATTTCAGACTTGGTTCCCTTAAATATTATAGAGAAATTGAGAATGAGTCTAGTAAAGACCCTAAAGAAGGATTTAGTAATATCATAATAAATTCCGGTAATCGACAGATCTTCACCTCACTTATATCTGGTTTTGATCAATACGTATTCTGCGGAACGTACACACTTGAAGAGTCTGTTTATATGAGCAAACGATTTGGAGGAGTG
This sequence comes from Bacteroidales bacterium, assembly GCA_012522835.1. GTDB lineage: Bacteria > Bacteroidota > Bacteroidia > Bacteroidales > Prolixibacteraceae > JAAYJR01. Next base: position 2,483 of record JAAYJR010000440.1, on the reverse strand, counting down.
GTTATTAAAATCAAGAATTTAAGATCTTTCGCTGAAAAAATAAAGAATGCTATCGGTGCTCAAAAATGGTATTCAATGAAAGTTACATATTCAGATTTTAAAGCGTATAAAGTGAAACAACTTATTGAAGACCTTAATGGTGTGGGCCCTGATCTCAGTGTTGAATTATTCCACTATCTACTATCATTTTCAACTGTTCCGAGTGTATTTAGTAAACCAGCTCGATTTGCACCTGAACAAGAGATTAGATTATCATTTGAGATGAATAAAAACACTAAAAGGAAACTTGACATTTGTAATAAAGCTCTCCTGAAAGAAATTGAGTTAATAAAATAACTACAGCTACACGGACGGCAGGGTCAATAAGCTTGTCACGGTTTTTCAAAGCTCCTGCACTCAAGACAAATTTGTAATAGTTCTTGCACTCGGACACGTGCATCTGTCCGCAATTTTAATCCCACACCGTGACAGCTTTTTGGCCCTATGTAAGCAGCAATTGGACATATTGCAAAATCAATTGGAATGACAAAAATTGCTCAAGAAACCGGATTAAGCCGACCTAGTTTATACAAAGCTTTATCTGATGGTGCAAAGCCTCAGTTTGAGACGATTATGAAAGTATTAAGAGCAATCGGCGGGCAAATACAAATAAGTCCGATGACAGCATAATAATCAATAAACGCACCACAACATGCAGTTATAAAACATTGAGGTTTAAATAATTATTTAAACCTCGATTCCCGCATCAAAGTTCATCTGATCATGTAAAAAATCCATCAGATTCTTCACAGAGTCAGCTCATCCGGTCACTGTGCTTTTGTGGTTGAGCTATTAAGCCGATAATATTTTTGCAAGCTCTATCAGCTTGTGGTTTATATGCTTATTAAGCTTTAATGATCTGCTGAATGAAATAAGAGTGATCTCGTTGTTTACAAGGCCGATCATCACGCTCTTCTGATTGTCGAGCAGGGCCTTCACGGCCGCATATCCCATCTTGCTTGCATTGACCCTGTCGGTTGCCGAAGGAGATCCGCCCCTCTGCAGATGACCGAGTATCGACACTCTTATATCCACATCTTTGAATTCACTCTTTACTTTTTCGGAAAGTGCAATGGCGCCACCACTCTCATCACCTTCTGCCACTATCGCGATTATACTTGTTTTTTTTCTACCGCTATCAGGCCTGATGATCTTAATGAGATCACGTTCTTCATCTGTGGTTTCAGGAATCAGTATAGCTTCTGCCCCGCTGGCCAGTCCACCGTAGAGTGCAATGTAACCTGCTTCAGCACCCATAACCTCAACGAAAAATATACGGTTGTGAGCATCTGCCGTGTCCCTGATCTTATCAACTGCCTGCACGACAGTATTCAGCGCAGTATCATGACCTATTGTGTAATCGGTACCACAGATGTCATTGTCTATCGTTCCCGGAATACCTACATAAGGGATATCGTGCTCCTCGCAGAATAACCTGGCGCCAATGAAAGAACCATCCCCACCTATTACCACAACACCGTCGATTCCTGCTTCTCTCAGATTCCTGTAAGCAGTAAGCCTTCCTTCTTCTGTCATGAATTCTTCACATCGCGCCGTCTTAAGGATTGTCCCGCCGCGCTGAATTATATCGCTTACAGATGAAGCCTCCATCTCCACGAAGTCTTTATATATCATTCCGTAGAATCCCTGCCTGATACCTGTAACTTTAAGTCCGTTGTAAACCGCAGTTCTGACCACAGCTCTTATGGCAGCATTCATACCCGGGGCATCTCCTCCAGATGTCAGCACCCCGATCCTTTTAATTTTTCCCATATATCTCTGTTCTTTATAAGAACCACCCAAAGGTAACAGATATTTAAAAATGGATCAACCCCGGGGAATACTAACGAGTACATTAATCTAAAATAATAACAGCCATATATGATGAGATAGCAAAAGGTGAGTGGTCTGAAGCCTAAAAAAAATGATTGAGTCGCCTCAGCCCGGATTAAATGAAATTGTATTTCACCTTTCTGGTTTCTACACTATACCAGCATTTGTTGTTATTTAAAACAATGGATTGTTTTACAATAAAACATTGTGTACTTTTGAACTGTTAAACAATAACAATACAAAAATGATATGACTATAAAATTGTCACAAAAGCAAATTGGTCAGAGGATAGCTGAGCTTCGCAGAACAAAAGGGCTATCTCAGGAAGATTTGGCTAAAAAAATCGGAATTTCCCGACCGTCATTGGCTCAAATTGAATTAGGTAATAGAAGTGTTGATATTCTTGAACTGCAAAAATTATCACAGGTTTTGAGGTTCTCTTTGGATGATTTTATTTCTATGGATTTCTCCGCAAGTCAGGAATTTAATATAAATGAGGAGAAAATATCAAAGCCGGTGGAAGATCGTATTTCTGTGCCTGAGCGTCAAGTCGATAAGTTTAAAAATGTCTTGTTGTATATTCTTGAGCGCTGTGCAGGCAAGCCAAATGT
>JAAYJR010000062.1 GCA_012522835.1 Bacteroidales bacterium | reverse complement strand
TTTCATCAAAATGCCTTGGCATACCTACCTGGCTAAAATAACTGATAGATGAATAATAGTTCACTTTTTCGCTGCCACCTGAAATGCTTGCAGTATATTGTTGCTGCGGATAACTATCCCTGTATAGTTCATCTGTCCAGTCAACATTCCCACAAGGCATCCATGTGTTTGGATCATTAATATCGGGTACGGCCGACGGGTTATTAACAGGATCCTCATAATAAGCAAGAAGATGAGGTATCAGCCATTCAGGGAACTGATAGTAGTTTTGACCTGCCTGTGCATTATTGGCTGTGTTCATATACTCCATGCGTTCCTTGGAGTCCATTGGCTGAAATACCGCAGTAGGTTCATTTACAGAATAGTTCATTGAAAGAGAAACCTGGGGTTTTAAGCTTTCCTTACCGGATTTGGTAGTTACCAGGATCACTCCAAAAGCAGCACGGGCTCCGTATATTGCAGAAGAAGCAGCATCCTTCAGAACCGTCACACTTTCTATGTCTTGTGGATTGAGCACATTGATATCCATTGGTATTCCATCTACCAGGATAAGGGGACTCCCTCCGGTAATTGATTCATAACCACGAATGTTGAAACTTGCACCTCTACCGGGAGTACCGGTTGTCTGAGTAACATTAAGATTTTAGACAGTACCCTGAAGTCCCTGGCCTATAGAAGGTACCGGCCTGCTATCAAGAGTTTCGGCATCTACATAGGATACAGCTCCTGTAAGGTTCTCTTTCTTTTGAGTGCCGTATCCAATTGCAATCACTTCTTCAAGACCGATAGTTTCCTCCTCCATTGTAACATTTATTACCGTCTGGTTCCCAACAACTATCTCTTGTGTATGCATCCCGACAAACGAGAAAACCAAGGTTGCACCATCAGGTAATCCGGACAGCGAATACTCTCCGTCAGAATCTGTTATTGTTCCTTGTGTTGTTCCTTTTACAAGGACAGTCACACCCGGTAACGGCAACCCTTTAGCGTCTGCTATTTTACCTGAAACAGCTCTTTGCTGATAGATCGAACCGGCCGGATCATTCCCTTTGGGAATTCCCCCTGCAACGCTGATGATACAAAAAATAGATAAAAATAATATCAAATGTATCTTCAGAATTAAATTCGGGAGTTGAAAAGATTTAGAAAAACAAAAAATAAAATAATTTTTCATAGTTTTAGACATTTTGATTAAACATTTTATGAATGGCTTTTGCCATTTGTAGAAAATCATCAAGGCTGTGAGGTGCGGGAACACCTTGCAGCCTAATTTATTCCATAGTTTATTCCATAAGCTACCTCCTTTTTAAAAGTTTAACAGATTTGATTACTTATTAATATTTGAACCGCAAGGGCAGGGGTTGGATCATTCATCAGGTTTAGCTTTTGTATAACTTGTATCATCTATTAATAGTTAAAACTATTCAGAAATATGATATCAAATATAACTTTCCCGGATAATCACTCATAATGGTGACAAATTCAAGATGGTTAGTTTAAAATTCAGTCATTATCAAATTTAAGTCAAAAAAATCAATTATCAAACAGTAGACAGAAAATAGTCATCATTTATAGTATTTGCAGAGAAAAAAATTCAACCATTTCTAATTCAGATCTTATCGATGTAGATCAAAGATGCCGGCCTACATTTTCTTCTAACAAAAAAACAATTGTGAGTTAAAATAGAATATTGAGAATCATCACCCGATTTTTGTAACTGGAAGCACAAATATATGTTATTATTGGCAAATGCTTTTGTTGGTTAATTAATTTGCTTGCTCTTGCAAAAAACATTAGATGGCAAATTTGATATCTCAGAGATGACCAGGAAAAAAATTCCGGCAATATATAACCGTTTATCCTGTGATAACAGCCACTATTTTGCTAAAAATTTTAATCTTTGAAGAAATATATAAAACCATATATAATGCAAAATCAATCAAGAAGGCGGTTTATTAATAAATTTTTAGGGGGAACTTTTGGCGCTTCTGCCTTGCCGGTCTTTTCATTTCCACCGAAAGAAAAAATTAAACCCTCAAAAAATACTTTACCGGTTTTAAACGATTTTGATATCTGCGTCCTCGGAGGTAGCTGCACTGGTGTGTTTGCAGCTGTAAGGGCTTCACGGCTTGGAGCCCGGGTGGCAATCGTCGAAAAGCAAAATGCATTTGGCGGGGTGGCAACCAACGGACTGGTAAATATCTGGCATTCATTATACAACACTGAGAAAAACAGACAGATAATTGCAGGATTAACCCATGAAGTAATTGAACGGCTGGATAAACGCGATGCCGTTACGTACGGACAGGAAGATAAAAAAAGCCACTTCACATTGAATACCCAGGAGCTGAAAATTGAACTGGATGAATTAGTAATAGAGTCCGGCATAACCCCGTACTTACACACTCTGTTTTCCGAGCCTTTTCTGGATTCGCATGGAAAACTGACAGGAGTGATAATTGACAATAAGTCCGGAAGAGGCATAATCAAAGCTAAATATTTTATTGACGCAACCGGAGATGGCGATTTATGTCATCGAATGGGATTTAAAACTTATATACATGATTATATTCAACCACCATCTACTACTGCTTATTTTGAAGGCTGGGATTCCGCTCAGTTTAACACATTATTGAAATCGCACGGGAAAGAATTTAACCTGCCGGAGGGATATGTCTGGGGTGCCCAATTGCCGGGTACCAGTAGCTATATGCTGTCAGGCACAAGAGTTTATGGTGTGAATTGTGCTTTTGCTGATGACCTGACAAAAGCTGAAATTGAAGGCCGCCGCCAGATAAGGGCTTTTCTGGACATGATAAGAAAGTACGGTAAGGATTTTAAAGCAGGACTGACAGGATTGCCTTCTTATATCGGAATAAGGGAAACGAGGCATGTAAAATGCCTTTACCAGGTAAGCGACGAAGATGCGATGTATGGTAAAAGGTTTGAGGATGCAATCGCAAATGGAAGCTATGTCTTAGATCTGCACCATCAGGATAAACCCGGAATAACATTCAGATATTTAGATGGGACTGAAAGATATTCACGACCTGGTTATCCTCCGGAAGTGAGAAGGTGGAGGGAGGAAACAGAGACTGACCCGACTTTTTATCAGGTCCCGTTACGGTCATTGATCCCAACAAATTCAGATAACGTTATTGCAGCAGGAAGAATGCTTGATGCAAGTCCGATCTCCTTTTCAGGAATTAGGGTTATGGTTAATATGAACCAGTTGGGCGAAGCGGCAGGTGTAACCTCCTATCTGGCTTTAAATCAGAATAAGACTATCAAAGATGTTAACTATACTGATGTAAGAAATGAATTGTCGAAAGGAGGATCTGCTGTAATTTAGCGGGTAATTTTCAGACAGTCGAAAGATTGACTACCTGTAATTTTAATTGTTTGAAGTAAATTCAATAATTAAACGATGATGACAATATATCACCTGGAAGAATTAATATAAAAAGTAACACTAACCTAAAAAAGTGAAAAAGTTTCCGGTTTTCGCATGAAGAATTTATAAAGGGCGGCCATCTGAAAATCATTTTAGGTAACAAACCAAATAAAAAATGGTGATCCAAATAATAAAACCCTGTTAATAAAATCCCCTGAAATTTTAATATTTATTTCTTAGTTTTACATGCCTCATGGCTTTCTTTTTGTTTTTTTGATTAACAATTCAATGAACGTATTTTACAACAAAAACCTATTTTTATGGCTGCTGCATTTGGAAAAACATGGTGGGGCGAACAATGGCTGAATTCGCTGAACAATATTGACTACAGTAACCGGTTGCCTCGCGGCGCTTCCTATGCACGGAAAGGGGCAGTAGAGAAAATAAAGATTACAGGCAATCATATTTCAGCAAAAGTACGGGGAAGGCGGCCAACTCCCTACAGGGTTGATATAATATTACCGCCGTTTTTTGATCCCGAACTGGGCAATTTCCTTAATGAGTTAACCAACCGCCCGGTGATTATTTCCAAACTGCTGAACCGTGAACTTGACCCTGATGTTCTTGAACTTGCCCGACAAAACGGTCTTAAAGTTTTCCCGCAGCAGTGGAACGACCTTAAAATGCAATGCTCCTGCCCTGATTGGGCAGTGCCATGTAAACATCTTGCTTCGGTAATTTATAAGGTCTCTGCAGAAATCGACAACAACCCTTTCCTGGTTTTCTCACTACATAATGTCGATCTGCTTTCAGAAATGGA
>JAAYJR010000158.1 GCA_012522835.1 Bacteroidales bacterium | reverse complement strand
GCCAGGAACGGACTAAACCGATTGGTTTCTGGAAATACCCCGTGGCAGGCAGGATTGTTCCGTCGCATGGGCTGATGTCTCAGTTACTTCAAAAGCAGAAGTCGGGCATTACTGAAGTTGATAATGAAGCGTTGCAATTAGACGCAGACAGAATTACAAACTTTTATCAGGGTGATACATTGCCGGGACATGCTGCCTGGCTTGACTGGCCATATAAGTTACACAGGATTGCTGATGCTGAAAACAGGGTAACAACTGAACTTTATGATCTTGAAAAGGATCCTTACGAAAAAAATAATATCGCCTCTGCTAACAGCTATATGGCAGAAGAAATGTCAGCTCAGCTTGAATCCTGGATGGGCTCCGTTATTTCAAGCCTTAACGGTGATGATTATAAAAACAGCAATTTGGAAAATATTTCCCGGTTCTTTAAACCACCGGCAGAGTATGAAAATGATTTCGGCAAATTCAGGTCCCCTTTGAAGTTTTATGACGGACGAACAGTTAAAACTCCAGGTGAGTGGGCAGAAAGAAGGAAAGAGATCCTGGAAACGTGGCACGGTATGATGGGCCGGTGGCCGGAAATAATAACAGATCAGCCTTTGGAATATCTTGATTCAGTCAGGCGGGAGAATTTTACACAATACAAGGTCCGGTTTCAATGGATGCCCGGAGAAAAAACAGAAGGATACCTGCTGGTACCTGAAGGAGGTGGAAAGAGACCTGCAGTCATAACTGTTTACTATGAACCGGAAACGGCTATAGGGCAGGGCAGTCCGTACCGTGATTTTGCTTATCAGCTTGCCAGACAAGGATTTGTTACCCTTTCAATAGGTACCGCTGAGGCAACAAAAGAGAGAACATATTCCCTCTATTACCCTTCACTTGATAATGCTGAGGTTCAACCATTGTCAATGCTTGGTTATGCTGCTGCCAATGCCTGGAATGTCCTTGCGAAAGTTCCTGCAGTGGACGAGACAAGAATAGGTATTACCGGCCATTCATTCGGAGGCAAATGGTCTATGTTTGCATCCTGCCTCTATGAAAAATTTGCATGTGCAGTCTGGTCAGATCCGGGAATTGTATTTGATGAATCGCGGCCATCTGTAAATTACTGGGAACCCTGGTACCTGGGATATCATAAAAAGCCATGGAGGCCACGGGGACTTATTACTGCTGATAATCCTGCCAAAGGGTTATATCCGGAACTTACTGCAAAGGGTTTTGACCTTACAGACCTCCATGCCTTAATGGCGCCAAGGCCGTTTATGGTGTCAGGCGGGTCAGAGGATCCACCGTCACGGTGGATAGCGCTGAATCACAGTATAGCTGTAAATAAGCTGTTGGGTTTCGATGATCGTGTTGCAATGACTAATCGCGTTGTGCACTCACCTGATGAGAGATCAAATGAGCAGATTTACAGTTTTTTTAAGCATTTTTTGAATCCATAATAAATAACATTTTTAATATAAACGAATATGATTGACAGAAGAAGTTTTATAAAGTCAGGTGCAATATCAGGAATTGGTATTGTTACTGCCCCTTCACTTTTTGGGAGTTTAAATGCGCCGGCAGGCCGCAGGGTTGGTATAATTGGCCTTGATACCTCTCATAGTATTGCATTTACCAAAACGTTGAATGCTCCGAATGCCGGTGATAAATACAGTAATTACAAAGTGGTTGCCGCATATCCCAAAGGAAGCCTGGATATAAAATCAAGTGTTGACCGGATTGAGGGGTATATCGGGCAGGTAAAGGAGATGGGTGTTGAAATTACAAATTCAATAGATGAATTGATAAATAAAGTTGATGTTGTGCTCCTTGAAACAAATGACGGACGCCGGCATCTGGAACAGGCCCTTCCTGTTTTAAAAGCCGGAAAACGTATGTTTATAGATAAACCTATGGCGGCATCACTTGCCGATAGCCTGGCAATATTTAAAGCCTCCGAAAAATATGGTGTACCTATCTTTTCTGCTTCATCATTGAGGTATATACACGGAATTGACCAGTTGAGAACAGGAGATAAAGGAAAAGTCCTGGGCGCCGAAACATATAGTCCGGCATCTTTGGAGGAGACTCATCCGGATCTTTTCTGGTATGGTATACATGGTGTCGAGACCCTTTTTACCATTATGGGAACCGGCTGCAAAACAGTCACCAGGGCACATACGCCGGGGGCAGATCTGGTTGTAGGCGTTTGGGGTGATAACAGGATAGGAACCTTCAGGGGAATCCGCGAAGGTAAGACAGGTTATGGAGGAAAGGTATATACCGAAAAAGATATAATGGTACTGGGACAATACGCCGGGTATAATCCTCTTCTTGAGGAGATAGTTAAATTTTTTGATACAGGAGTTGTACCATTTGATCCCCGGGAGACAGTAGAAATAATGGCATTTATGGAGGCAGCTGATCTTAGTAAAGCCAAAGGAGGCAAACCGGTCTCCATGGATAAGATATTAAGTAAGGCAGAAAAGACTGCCGGAAAAAAAGCTATTTGATAAATTAATTTCATCTGGTTTTTTTTGCCCTGATGATTTGACTAAATTTGCAGTGGTATTAAAAAATTAAAAGATTAGAAAATGGCATTGGTAACCAGAATACTGAGTAAAATATTAGGAAATAAATCAGAAAGGGATATTAAAGAAATTACACCTTTGCTTGAAAAGGTAAAAGTTGAACACAATCGCCTGAAGAATGTTTCAAATGATGAACTTCGTGATAAAACAGATAAACTGCGTGAGATTGTTAAAAATTATATTAAACAGGAAGAAGACCAGATTGAAGAGCTGACAGCTAAGGCCGAAGATATTGATATTACTGAGAGTGAAGCGTTATATACCCAGATTGACAAACTTGAGGAGATCATATCTGCCAAGATCGAAGAGGTACTCAATGAGATTCTTCCTGAGGCTTTTGCAATAGTCAAAGAGACTGCCAGGAGGTTTTTTGAAAATGAAGAGGTTGTCGTGACCGCAAGGGAGTATGATAAAGATCTGGCTTCACATCGTGACAGTATACTTATTAAAGACGATAAGGCGATATGGAAAAACAAATGGGTAGCCGGGGGCAATCTTATCACCTGGGACATGGTGCATTATGATGTTCAGCTTATTGGCGGAATAGTGCTTCATCAGGGAACGATTGCAGAGATGGCAACAGGAGAGGGGAAAACCCTGGTGGCTACATTGCCGGTATTTCTGAATGCTTTAGCGGGCAGGGGTGTTCATATTGTTACGGTGAATGATTACCTGTCAAAACGCGATGCCGAATGGATGGGGCCGATTTTTGAGTTTCACGGACTGACCGTGGATTGTATAGATAAGCATCAGCCAAATTCGGAAGCTCGCAGGAAAGCCTATTATGCAGATATAACATATGGGACTAATAATGAATTCGGGTTTGATTATCTGCGCGATAACATGGCAATTAATCCGGAGGACCTTGTTCAGAGGAAACATCATTATGCTATCGTAGATGAGGTGGATTCAGTATTGATCGATGATGCCCGTACTCCCCTGATAATATCAGGACCGATAGCAAAAGGGGAACATCAGCAGTTTGAGGAACTGAAAGGATATGTTGAGAGGTTGTACAAAGCACAAAGAGACCTTGTTAACCGGATTTTTATTGATGCTAAGCATTTGCTTACCAAAGAGAATGCAACAGAGGAGGAAAAAAAGGAGGGGGGACTATTACTGCTGAGAGCACATAAGGGACTGCCCAAAAATAAGTCACTGATAAAATTTCTTAGTGAGGAAGGCATGAAGGCAATCATGCAAAAAACTGAGAATTTTTATATGCAGGAGAATAATAAAAATATGCATATTGTTACAGACCCCCTCTATTTTATTATTGAAGAAAAACTTAATTCTGTAGAACTCACAGATAAAGGGATTGATTTGATATCAGGTGGATTCGATGACCCTGATTTTTTTGTATTGCCCGACATGGGAGCGGAAGTTGCAGAACTTGAAAATTCCGGGCTTTCTCATGATGAGCTGCTGGAGAAAAAAGATAATCTGATGCAGAACTATTCTGTGAAGTCAGAAAGGCTCCATACAATAAATCAGTTGTTGAAGGCTTACACTATGTTTGAAAAAGATATAGAGTATGTTGTTATTGACAATAAGGTTAAAATTGTAGATGAGCAAACCGGACGTATAATGGAGGGACGAAGGTACTCGGATGGGCTGCATCAGGCTATTGAAGCCAAGGAACATGTGAAAGTTGAAGCTGCTACCCAGACATTCGCCACCATTACATTACAGAATTATTTCAGGATGTACCATAAGCTTGCCGGTATGACTGGTACTGCTGAAACAGAAGCAGGTGAGTTCTGGGATATTTACAAGCTGGAAGTAGTTGTAATTCCAACTAACCAGCCAGTGGTCAGAGATGACAGGGAGGACCTGGTATATAAGACCAAGCGTGAGAAATATAATTCAGTAATCGATGAGATCGTAAATCTCCACAAAGCAGGAAGGCCTGTTCTTGTGGGGACTACCTCAGTGGAAATTTCCGAGCTGCTGAGCAGGATGTTGAAGATAAGAGGAATAAAACATAATGTCCTGAATGCCAAGTTACATGCCAGGGAAGCAGAGATCGTGGCAGAGGCAGGCCATCCAGGAACTGTTACTATTGCCACTAACATGGCCGGCCGCGGAACAGATATAAAACTGACTCCGGAGGTGAGAAAAGCCGG
>JAAYJR010000591.1 GCA_012522835.1 Bacteroidales bacterium | reverse complement strand
CTTAAAGACGGGAGGATTTTATTTGTGTACAGTCATTATTACGGTAGTTCAGGAGGTGACCATGCCCCTGCATACCTTGCCGGCAGATACTCTGGCGACGGAGGTAAAACATGGTCAGGTTCTGATGAAATAGTTCTGCCTAATGAAGGGGGGATGAATGTGATGTCAGTATCATTGCTGCGTTTACAAAATGGTGATATTGCCCTTTTTTACCTTAGAAAGAATTCTACTGTAGACTGCATACCTATGATGCGTATATCAAAGGATGAAGCAAAGAGCTGGAGCGAAGCTATTCCCTGTATAACTGATAAAGAGGGTTATTTTGTTTTAAATAATGACAGGGTACTTCAGCTGGAAGACGGCAGGCTGGTATTGGCAGTTGCCATGCATGAAGGCCCCGGCATGGAGCGGCAAAGTCAGGGTGACCTTTATTGTTATTATTCGGATGACAGCGGACAGACGTGGACTTCGAGTGAAAAAGTGCCAAATACGACCGATATTATCACCCAGGAACCGGGACTGATTGAGATGGGGGATGGCCGTCTTATGATGTTTATTCGTGCGAGCGGGGGTTATCAGCAGTTATCCTACTCATCAGACAGGGGAAAAACATGGAGCCATATTGAACAGAGCAATATTCCATCACCAGTATCTCCGGCCACAATCGAGAGGATCCCCGGGACAAAAGAGTGGCTCCTTGTGTGGAATAACCATGACGGATCGGTTGCTGAAATAAAAGGCAAACGTACTCCCCTTACAGTTGCTGTATCGAGGGATGAAGGCAAAACATGGGATTATATAAAGAATATACAGGACGATCCGGATGGATGGTACTGCTATATTGCAATCCATTTTATTGATAATCAGAATATCCTGCTTGGTAATTGTGCCGGCAGCAGGTCAAAGGGTACAGGACTTGCAGTTACAGACATTACCAGGTTTAACCGTTCCTGGCTGTATAGTAAAGCAGAATAATGAGGTTAATAAATAATAGAAAAAAGAACTGGGGTTTTTAAATCAGAGGAATTAAAATATATTTTTGGTGGTAAATGCTGTACTTAAACACTCTATTTCAGTAAATAGAATGACATTAATAAAGAATATTCCGGTTATTGAATATTTTATGAAATTTTTTTATCCATTGGCAAAACATATCTGCAAGGTCAGTTTTTTATTGGCACTTTTTTTATTGATATTTTCAACAGAAGTATTTTGTAATAACGATAATATTCAGAATGTTACACCCGCTGAGCGTGGGCGCAGTTTATCTGTTTTGCAACAAATTGTCTCATCTGATGACCCATTTTTAAAAATAAAAGCTGCAGAATATCTGATATCTTTGGGTTACAAGGAGGGACTTAAAGGGCAGTTTGAGAAAGAAGAGGGTAATCTCCGGGAAATAACCGAATATAAATTAGCAATATGGATGATCCTGGCTAAGCTCTCTTTTAACAGTGAACGGAATTTTTGGATTGATAAGGTCCGTGATGTGTTGAATGATCCCGGTTCCGGCTATTCAGGATATGCTGCAAAGATGCTTTTGAAACTGGATTACCCTTTTACAGCGGAAGAGCTTAAAGTTATTGAGGGCCAGCCAGAGTTAGATCAACCTGATAATTTGCCTGATGATGAAGCCAAAGAGTCTGTTTTATTGTCAGATAGCGGTACCGGCAAGGATATTCCATATTTAATAAAACTTCTGGACCATGATAATGATAGTGTAAGGGCTGAGGCTGCCAATGCAATATTGCGTATAGAAAGAAGGGTTACCCATCACATGGGCTGGCAGACATGGTTGTTTATAGCTATTTATGGAATAGGTTTGATCGGCATTGGTTTTTTTTATAAACG
>JAAYJR010000275.1 GCA_012522835.1 Bacteroidales bacterium | reverse complement strand
GTAAGGATATAATCCCGCAGCTTGTCTACCGGATCAGTATTACGGTTAATAACTATTTCGAGTTCCTTACCCAAAATATCAACTTCTTTTAAGATCACTGCCTGGAACAGATCTTCTTTGCTTTCAAAATAATAGTAAAGAGAACTTTTCCCTTTTCTTACAGCATTTGCTATATCATCAAGTGTGGTCTTTTTATATCCGTATTTACTAAATATTTCACGTGCTATTTTAAGGATATGTTCTCTGTTAATATCTTTTTTATTGCCGTTAACCTCAGTATTGTTTTGCATAAATTAATATTTTAGAGCATTTAACCAGAACAAATATAGTTATTTATTTTAAGTGATTTTTTTGTTAGAACATTTTACTTAAAAAGACGAAGCAGTCAGGTTAATTATATAAAGCCTGGCAGCAGTCAGGTTAACCAGAGTGATAATTCGACGTATTAATTATTATCTTTCTTTGCTAACTGAAAGTCAAGTTGTTTACGTTCGAGGTTCGTACGCCATATTTTTACCTGTATTGCATCTCCCAGCTGGTATACCTTATTTTTATGTCTGCCTTTAAGTGCATATTGTTTTTCATCAAAAATATAAAAATCATCATCCAGTTCCCTCACCGGTATCATGCCCTCGATCTTATTCTCTAGTTCAACATATATTCCCCAGTCAGTTACTCCGGAAATAACACCCGGATAAATCTCTCCAAGATGATCCTGCATAAATTCAACCTGCTTGTATTTCACAGAAGCTCTTTCTGCATTGGCGGCACGCTCTTCCATCGATGAAGAGTGCCGGCACAGATCCTCATATTTTTCTCCCGGAACCGATCTCCCTCCGCTCAAATATTTCTCCAAAAGTCTGTGTACCATCATATCAGGGTATCGGCGTATAGGAGAGGTAAAATGAGTATAGAAATCGAATGATAATCCATAGTGCCCGATATTTCTTGTTGAATATTCAGCTTTTGCCATAGATCTCACAGCAAGTGACTCAACAACATTTTGCTCTTTCTTTCCTTTAACATTTTGCAACAGACTGTTAAGTGAGGATGAGATATCTTTTGCAGAATTGAGCTTTATCCCGTAACCAAAGCGGTGAATAAATGTGTTAAAAGACTCCAGTTTATCAGGATCAGGTTTATCGTGAATGCGATAAACAAATGTTTTCGTCCGTTTATGGCCCTTAGTATCCCCAATAAATGATGCTACCCTTTTGTTGGCTAAAAGCATCAACTCTTCAATGAGTTTGTTTGCATCCTTAGCTTCTTTAAAATAAACAGACAATGGTTCTCCCTTTTCTCCCAAATTGAACTTTATTTCAACTCTGTCGAAAGCGATTGACCCGTTACTGAAGCGTTGCTCTCTGAGAGTTTTTGCAATATCATTTAATTCAACTAATTCTGATGCAAATTTTCCTTCCCCTTTTTCAATAACTTCCTGAGCTTCCTCGTAAGTGAACCTGTAATCTGAATTAATAACAGTTTTACCAAACCACTCTTTGACAATCCCTGCAGAACCGTCAAGTTCAAAAACGGCAGAAAAACAGAGCCTGTCTTCATCAGGACGCAACGAACAGATTTCATTCGAAAGTCTTTCGGGCAACATAGGCACCACCCTGTCAACCAAATAGACTGAAGTGCCCCTCATTTGAGCTTCTGTATCAAGGATGGAACCAGGAAGAACATAATGGGTAACATCCGCTATATGCACACCTATTTCACGATTGCCATTTTCAAGCTCTCTGTAAGAGATTGCATCATCAAAGTCCTGGGCATCTTCCGGATCAATTGTAAAAGTGGGCACTGATCTGTAATCACGCCGGTTGCTGACTTCCCTTTCATCAATGGTTGATTGGATCTTCAGGGCAGCCTTGTTAACGTTTTCTGAAAATTTATATGGAAGTTCATACTCAGCAAGTATGGCATGCATCTCTGCATTGTTATTCCCTGTATCACCAAGAATTTCAGTAATCTGCCCGACAGGATTTTGTCCTCTGGATGGCCATTCGATGATTTCCGCAATCGCTTTCTGCCCGTCTTTTGCACCTTTAAGATTTTCTTTAGGAATAAATATATCAAATCCTACTTTGCCCGAAGTTAACAGAAAGGCAAAATTCCGCGACATTTCCACTTTGCCGACAAAATGAGTCTTTGCACGCTCAATTATTTCAGTTACCTCACCTTCGGGGTTGTGTTTTCGCTTGTGGGCAAATAATGAAACCCTGACTTTATCTCCTTCCATGGAGTGATTTAGGTTCTGGGAAGAAACCACTATCGGCCTGTCAACTTCGCTGCTTATAACATAAGCAAATCCCTGCGGCTGCATTTCAACTATTCCGCAAACCGAAGATCTCTTTGACTTAAGCCTGAACCTGCCTCGGGTGACTTGTTCGAGGTAATCATCTTCAGCCAGTTCCTGAAGTGAAATATTTACCAGCTTGCGGGAATCCGGATCCCTGACACCTAACCACGCAGAAATTTGTTTATAGTTGAAATCCTTTGCAGGATCCTCATATAAAACCGATAAAATAGCACTTTTTAGCTTTTTCTTATTGAGTGTTGCTGTCTTGCTCAGGATTCTTCGTTGGCTCTTTTTCCTTTTACCCATTTATAATTTAATTTTATTATACAAGAT
>JAAYJR010000457.1 GCA_012522835.1 Bacteroidales bacterium | reverse complement strand
GCCGACGGATTTTCATCAAAAATAACAAAAGTTTTTAAAAACCTGTATCAATCATTAGCATGAGCTAATTCCTAATTGTTTCAGGCAGGATTATTGAAAAGATAATCTCCTAGTTTTTTAAGCACCTCCCCTGCTCTTCCCTTCAGATAAATATCTGTTATCGTATTGGTAAACATTGACTCCTCAGGGTTTATTTCAATAATAATGGCTCCATTTTGTTTGGCAGTACGAGGCACAAATGAGGCAGGAGTCACTTCTCCTGTCGACCCGACAATAATACACACTTTGGCTTGTTCGGCATTAGCGAAGGACTTCTTGTAGGCATCCGGAGGAATCCCTTCGCCAAAGAAAATGAAGTCAGGTTTTAAAATCTCACCGTCATTTTTACAACGAGGGGGAATATTATTAAAATCGATTTCAGACGAATTGTAATGAGTGCCACATTTCAGGCATTTCAATTTTTTTGCATTCCCGTGAAATTCATGCACAACTTTACTTCCCGCCTCATAATGCAAATTGTCAATATTCTGTGTTACTATAGATTTCAGATATCCTTTTTTTTCCATCTCAGCCAATACAATGTGAGCGTCATTCGGTTTTGCATCAGAAAAAAAATCATAAAATATTTCTCTGATATGTACCCAGCACTTTTCATGATTATTCAGGTAATAACCCAGTTCCAGTATTTTAGGGTCATATTTATTCCATAAACCATGTTTACCCCGGAATGGAGGAATACCACTTTCTACAGATATCCCTGCACCTGTAAAGGCAAATGTAAATTCCGATTTTTTTATTATATCAACAGCCTCTTTAATTAAAATATCCATAATATATTACTGAGTCACTAATGAATCAAGACTTAAAACTAATCAAAATAATTGGTATATCTTTGCACTAAACAGGCATAAAATGATTGAGCAATCAACGATATGTGCAATTTCGACATCGCCGGGTACGGGAGCTATAGCCATAATACGCCTTTCAGGAACTGAAGCTATAGGCATTGCAGACCAGATATTTCATAGTCAGGCAGGAGCCCAACTGTTAAGTGACCAGCCTGCAAATACAGCACATTACGGACAACTAATATATAATGGAGATATTATTGATGAGGTGGTTGTCACTCTTTTCAGGGCTCCTCACTCATATACAGGTGAAGACACAGTCGAAATTTCTTGTCATGGTTCAGTATACATCCAACAGAAGATACTGGAGATTCTGGTTGGCCTGGGTGCCAGTTTAGCAAAGCCTGGTGAGTATACACAACGTGCATTTTTAAACGGCAAGATGGATCTTTCACAGGCAGAGGCAGTTGCCGATTTAATTGCATCCTCAAATGCAGCAGCACACAGACTGGCTGTTAATCAGATGAGAGGTGGTTTTTCAGCTGAGATCCGGGAATTACGTAATCAGTTGCTCCATTTTACGTCGATGGTTGAACTTGAACTTGATTTTGCTGAAGAAGATGTTGAGTTTGCCGACCGCAAGGAGCTGCGAAAACTGGCTGAAAAAGTTGAGTCATTGATTGGTAAACTGAAAAATTCATTTCAACTGGGAAATGTCATAAAAAATGGCATTCCGGTGGCTATTGTGGGAGAAACCAATGTGGGTAAGTCCACTTTGCTCAATGCCCTTCTGAATGAAGATAAAGCTTTAGTATCAGACATTCACGGAACTACACGGGATGTTATTGAAGATGTTGTCAATATTCACGGAACAGCCTTCCGTTTTTTTGACACAGCCGGACTCAGGGAAACAAAAGACCACATTGAATCCATGGGAATTGAACGTACATATCACAAACTGAATGAAGCAGCAGTAGTATTGCTGGTTGTAGATACCCAAAACCCCTACTCTATTATTTTAAGCCGGATTGAGAAGATCAGGAAGAGAGTCACAGAAGGGCAGCATCTTATCATAGTAGCCAACAAAACTGATATTGGCAGAGAAGAGACCAGTAATCAGCTCAGGCAGATGCAATTACAGGAAAATGAAGAATTAACATTTATTGTAGCAAAAGAAAAGCAGAACCTTGACGAACTAATTGATATGATGGCCAGGGTAGTAAACGCCGATGCCCTCTATAGGGAGGACATAATTGTAACAAATATCAGGCATTACGAGATTTTAAAAAATGCACATGAGTCAATTCTCCGTGTCCTGGAAGGCCTTGATTCAGGAATAACAGGGGAATTTTTGTCACAAGACATACGTGAATGCCTCCATTACCTCGGCGAGATAACCGGAGATATAACCACAGACGAAATCCTCGGGCACATTTTTAAGAATTTTTGTATTGGGAAGTAACTTACTTTCCGACTCTTGTCTTTATTTCTATATATCAGCAATTTAACTTGTTTTATTTTTTCTTTTCTGTTGTTATTTTCCTTTATTTTTGTTGCTAATATGTTGCTATTTTCAGAAAATTATTGTTAGCAACAAAAAATCACAACAAGCAGCGAAATGATGTTACAAACTGATACATTAAGATACATCAGGGTACATAAAGATACATAGAGATACAATGAGCAGCAAAATTGAAATAACCAAAGTATGTCAGCAATGCGGAAAAGAATTTACCGCTAAGACCACTGTAACCAAATTTTGCGGTCATGCTTGTGCCGCTAAGAGCTACAAAGAGCGGAAAAAAACCGAAAAGTTGAACCAGGTTAAATCCCCCACCGAACAGAGAACAGATTACAATTTTTCCCAACTCAACGAAAAGGAATATTTAAGTATTGCAGACACATGCCAACTTTTGGGTGCCAGCCGCATGACTATTTACCGCCAGATTAAAAGCGGCAACATTAATGCCG
>JAAYJR010000601.1 GCA_012522835.1 Bacteroidales bacterium | reverse complement strand
ATGGGACATTCATTTTTTGCAAAATCAGAAAAATGAATCTAATGATTTGAAATTCACATGTTTTTGTTGTAATTTGAATGATAGGAATATCCCGATTAAAATAGGGATTCTCAAATATTTAATTAATTCATTTTTAAGTAGTTATAAAATTTTAAAGGAATGATACCAACTCATGAAAAGCTATTTACCTTTAGAACCTTTTAAAAATCTGGCATTATCACTTTCAGGTGGTGGTTATCGGGCAGCTACTTTTCATATGGGCTTAATGACATATTTGTCATCTGTCATATGGGAGGGTAAATCACTTCTCGAGAGGGTGAGAATAATCTCCACAGTATCCGGGGGCACATTTACAGGTGTTTGCTATGCAACGACGATTGCAAAGAATAAAACACTCAGTGATTTTTACGATAAGATGTACCGGTTCTTTTGTGAAGAGGATGTAATCGATAAAGGATTGAAAAAACTCGAAGATTTTGAAAACTGGGACTCTGAAAAAGACAGAAGTCTTATAAATGCTCTTTCCCTGGTATACTTTGAAGAGTTTGAGAAAGAGACCTTTGCTTTACTTTTCGATAACGATTCCCACCTGAAAGAGATTATTTTCAATGCCACGGAGTTTAATTACGGACTGCCATTCAGGTTTCAAAAAACTTCCATGGTAAGTGATAACAGACTTTATGCATATTATGGCAACAAACAGGTGAATATGCCTGCAGCAGCTATCAGGGAGGTTCGTCTGGCTGATGTCATAGCTGCATCGTCGTGCTTCCCCATGGGCTTTGAACCAATCAACTTTCCGAATGATTTCAGACATAAGGAATCTTCCCGGCTGGAAGATCTGAAGGAATCATTCATGGCAGATAAGTGGGGTAAGAGATGTAAATTTCCTATTGGTTTGATGGATGGAGGAATGGTGGATAACCAAGGTATTGATAGCGTAATTAATGCGGAAAAACGTATGAGAAACTATAAAGATGGCTTAGAGAAATTTGCATCGAAAGACGTTAAAGCAATTGATTTATATATAATCTCGGATGTATCTTCCCCTTATATGGTTCCTTATCGAATAACAAAAGAAAAAAAACCTGAAAAGTGGAGGCGTTTGAGTTTTAAGAGATTTCTGTTTTTGGGAGTTTTATTACTGCTTACAGCATGTATCTTAGTGACCGTCGCTATCTTCTCAAACAAAACCGAAGTCTCTTTTATCTCCGGATTCTTCACCTCTTTGTTCATTGTTTTGGGCATATTGTGCTTTTTCCTTTCAAATATTTTCCACTGGGCTATTCGAAAATTCGAGGTTCCTGAATATTTTGCGAAGAAATTAAAAGTCTTCACAAGGATGAGATTCGGGGTTTATGAAGCTCTGATGAAGAACAGAATTACTTCAGTTATTTCGATGGTTTCCCAGGTCTTTATGAAACAAATCAGGAGGCAGGAATATGGCAGGGTGTATAATGATAACGAATGGAAACCGAGGCTTATCATGAATGGGATCTATGAACTAAGCTCAGAAAAGATGAAAGAAACTGTTGAAGATGAAAAAGGTTTTAAAAGTGAGTACATGGGTATTCCAAGTGAGAAACTGATTGAAACCGCTGACCTGGCAGATTCTATGGGAACAACTCTTTGGTTTACCTCACAAGAACTAAAGGATAGCCACAAAAGGCGAAGTATGTTGAATGCCTTAATAGCTAGTGGCCAGTTTACTGGTTGTTACAATCTGCTGGTATACATCGAAAAAACTCTTTGGGGAAAGGAGAATTCAGAAGCCTACAAAAGTTATCATAAAGATATTCAAGAGAATATTAAAAATTTACACGAGAACCTTTTATCGGATTGGAAGAGATTTAACGAAAATCCATTCTGGATGGTAGATGAGAAAAAAACTTAACTGAGTTTTAATCAAAGAATATTACAAGAATTATAAAGTTATCAATTCACTCAAAAATATTCCAATTATGAAAAACCACATTTACATTGGGATTTATTTGCTGGTCAGTTTATTATTATTATGCGCCTTGCCGGTAATGGCATTTTTCTCTTCAATAAATATTGAGATTATCAGAACATTAATATTTGTTGGAGCTTCCGGTGGTATTGGTGGAACTCTTTATTCAATAAGAGGATTCTATAAAAATCTTGGAGGTAATACATTTGAAGTAAGATGGAACTGGTGGTACATATTCCGACCGATAATCAGCGTTGTCCTTGGAGTTTTTACTTACTTCCTGATTGTCGGCGGACTGATGAGTATAAGCAATACTACTGATGTAACGTTGAGCAAAGGGATTATGTTTTATTGTGGTGTGTCCTTCCTTGCAGGCTTTTCCTTTACACGTTTTGCTGAAAGGCTGGATAATATCTCTGATATATTATTTGCAAAGAAAAATCAAGAACAATCTAATGAGTAATTAAAATGGTGAAACCTAATAGAAATTCAGTTAAATTTTGGGAAAAATGGGGATTGCAGCTCAGTGAAGAACGATTTGCAAACACTTTTCTTGCACTTGGAATAATCGCAAAATTTTGTATTAGTAGAAATCCTGATTCTTTGGTAAAAAATCTAAATGACATTTTTAAGGAGGCCTTTGATTCAGTGGAAGGGAAAGATCCCTTTATTCCATGGTATTTTCCCGATGGGTACGAAAAAATAAAGACAGGCAATGATATTGTCGCGCTTTCAGATCTGAATCCTCTGATGGTGGCGAAAGAATGGGAAGCCTTTGAAGTCAATCTGAAGCCATGGCACCGGATTCAGGTTTTTTACTACCCTAAAATGGAAAAAATTGAACCATGGTTTCAATTGCTTGTTAAGGCATCTCATTCTTTAGGAGCCGTCCATATAGGTCTTGATATGAATCATAGGCTGCCATATCTTCAATGGCCTCTTCGTTTAGGTTATCTTCCCGGGAATTCGGGTGAAAAAATTATCCGGGGAGCAAATTTCTTTTGGCCTGCCAATGAACTTTCCCGAATTGTTTCTGTTGATCGTGAAAATGCAAATAGTGATGTATTGTTCTATTCCGGAGATTTGAGCCAATTACTCAAAATTTTTTTAGGATCCTCTTTTCATGAGAAGACAAATCTGATTATCATACAGGGAACATTTGATGATGATGTTAACTTAAAGTATCAGCGACTCATTAGTTTAATAGAAGAATGTTATGCCAGTGGCATTATTATCGTAGATACATCGGTAAAAGAAGATGACCTGGAATTAGCTATAAATCGCTTTGTTGAAAATCTTTCTCATAATCAACCTTTCGATGTCGCAATTTTCGAAGCCTTTACGAAAACTTATTCTGTCAAACCGGTTATTTTTCTGAACAGAGAACTTGCTTTATTTCAAATTCAAGAGTTCATTGAAAAACTTCAGAGCAAATTAAGAAAGTTACCTAAAACAACTCGTCTGGAAATTGACATAGAATCATTTGAAAAGATGGGTATTCCAGTAGATGATACTGAAAAAGATGATTTACTCATGTCTGATAATGCGGCCGATAAACTTAATAAATACAAAGACATTATTATATATAAACATGAAGGCTCCGGAGCCACGGGTATGGCAGAAATGAATGAGGCAGTTAAAAGTTCAGAATCTGAAACTGTTGATGAAAAGAGTTTGTCCCGGTCTCTTCGCAAGCAGATTTTCATTAATAAAGAAGGAGAATTAGTTAAAATTAAACGGGCATTCTTCAAAGATATTCCAACTTTGATACGAATAAGCATAGGCCCTCCTGATAAAGAATGGGATTCAATTGATACTGTATTTCCTGAAGAAAAACTTCCTGAAGATCAAGACGAATGGCGTCTTACCGTTGTTCTTACAGAATCAAATCATCTTGAAAAGGCACTTCGGGAAACAATCAGGCTCCCGAAAACAGGGTGCAGCGATGTATGCGAGTTTCGGATTGAGCTGAAAAAAAATGAGCCCTTTGAAGGCAGGATTATTGTTCTGCACCGGGGTCGCGTGTTGCAGACTGCAGTTTTAAAGGGCCGTGTTGTCAACGAAGAAAGCGAAATACACAATGATGATAAAATATCATTTATTGATCTGGTACATGTACGTTCCAATATAGGTGATCTCGAGGATCGTTATCAATTTGATCTTGCTCTTGTTTTAAACCATACAACAAACGGACGTCCACGCTTAACTGCAATCTCTGATAAACATGCATGGATATCAGATCTTTCTGAATCTGTAAAAATTATTGACAGGATTAATGAAAAATTGACTAAGGTGGCGGATTCAGAAAAAGACTATCGTGGCGGATTGGATAATGATGCTAATGTTAAGCTTTTAATTGAACTTGCCAGGATTGGACATGAACTATACGGATCTATTGTACTGACTCAGATTATGGATGCAGCCAACCAATCTGATTTTACAAAGCTGGAATACATTCAAATCGTAAGTACTAAAATAGACGCATTGGCCCCCCTGGAGTTTATTTACACAGCTCCGTCTCCAGATATCAACAAGGCATCACTTTGTCCCCGTTTAAAAACTATACTTAAGGAAAAGGATATTAACAATCGAAAAATCAGGATTGGGGAACTTATAGATAATACTTGCCAGCGGGTGGAAAAAGAGGGTGCAGAATGCATATACCGAACAAAGGAGTACGTTTGCCCGATGAGTTTTTGGGGTCTCAGCAAGGTAATTGAGCGGCATATGGTAACCCCGGCACTAAGATCAAAAGGTTTTGATTTCTACCTTCAATCTGAAAAAACTACATCTCGGGAAAAATTAGAAATCTCGGGCACTGCAATCATTGCTGCGAGTGAAAAGGTAAATTCTGATATGCGTAAGCTTGTGCTTTCTGCTTGTGCTGAAAGGTTAGGTTCTAACCCAATAGAGGTAACGGATTGGGATGACTGGGTTCATAAAATTGAAGAGAACAATCCACATATTCTGATTGCCTTACCTCATACTGATGGAAATGGTGAAAACACCACACTGGAGATTAATGGTAAAACCTTGGCAAGCAGTGACGTTACTCTTGGTCATGTTCATAAGGCAGGTGAAAAAAATTATCCGCTTGTAGCACTTCTTGGCTGCGATACCGCTGGTACTGCAATAGATTACGGGGGACATGTAAAATGGTTTCGAATATGTGAGGCAGCAATTGTGATCAGCACGATCGCCAAGGTTTTTGGAGATCATGCCGCATTGGTTGCTGCTCAACTTATTAATGGACTTACCGGGGGAAAGGACAGTCCTGAATGTCTTGGAGAGATTATCCGCGAAATCAAACGAAATACATTAGTGGAAGGTCCTCTCATGGCTTTGTGTGTTGTTGCTTTTGGAGATGCAGACTGGAAAATAAACTAAAAATTAAATACTATGTCGAAAAAATTTTTTCGTATTGAAATGCTTCCTGCATTTCAGGGTGATGCACTCTGGATTGAGTATGGAACAACTGACAATACCCGGCGTATACTCATCGATGGGGGACCTGTTAAGACATATGCAGCAATCGAATCTAAATTAAATAATATGCCTGATGGCGATAAAGGTTTAGAGCTAATAGTTATCACCCATATTGACACAGACCACATTGAGGGGTTAATCCGGCTTTTTGCTGAAAAACGGAATAAGTGGACTTTTAATCCCACGGATATCTGGTTCAATGGCTGGCGTCATATAAAAGAGACACAAATACTTGGAGGCAGGGAAGGAGATTTTCTGAGCGCCCTTATCGAGCGAAGGACACCAGATGAATGGAATAAAGCATTTGATAAAAAGGCTGTCCTGGTTGAACCAGAAAAGCCAATTAAGACTATAAAACTTAAGGATGGAATGAAGCTTTCATTGCTCTCGCCCAACGCTCAAAAATTAAACGAACTGGCAGCTAAATGGGAAACTGATGTTAAGAAATATGAATTGAGTCCCGGCGACCTTGAAAAAGCATGGGAACAGCTTGTAGACATGAAGAAATACAAGGTTGTTGAAGGAGTTCTCGGGGGTACTGACGATCTTACGGAAAAAGTAACCAGCCAGCTAAGAACTGATCAGTCGGCGGCGAATGGGACCAGCATCGCATTTCATGCAAAATTCGGGAGAAAAAGTTGCTTGTTCCTTGCGGATGCACATCCCGATCTGATCTGTGAATCAATCAGGAAACTCATTCCCAATGGTAAAAAACGACTAAAAGTCGATGCAGTTAAAGTTTCTCATCATGGAAGCAAACATAATATTACTGACGAGATAATGAAATTAATTGATGCTAAACATTATTTGATAAGTACCAATGGCTCATTTCACAAACACCCTGATAAATCGGCAATTGAAACAATAATTAATGGATATGACGGAGTACCCGAATTTTGGTTTAACTATAAAACCGAATATACCTCCCCATGGGCTCAAGCTTCATCTGATGGTGAAAAAAAGTGTATAACTCATTATCCAAAAACTGATGACGGAGGCATTGTAATAGAACTTTAAAAACCCTTGATACTATTGCCCCATGAGTCAGCAGGTTTATCGAAGTATAAACTTTAAAACTGTATTTAACCTGTCTGTTGTCAAACAATTATCCCAGATCTATTTAAGTAACATAAGAATCTAATTCATATTGGAAGGGAAAATAATAGTATTTTTGTAAAATGTCTGAATTATGACAGATAGTATTGTAAAAGAGAGATAAAAATTGAAGTTTATGTCTTTATCTTCGTTTGCAAAGAGTGTAACTGATTAAAAAAGAGATATGTAATCATGAATAAAAGAAAAGCAATACAAATTGTCAGGGGACGGAATGCGATTGATGGTGCAGGGGTGCATTTACGCCGGGTATTAGGTGCCAGGACCATAATTGATTTTGACCCGTTTTTAATGCTTGATGGTTTTGACTCTGCAGATCCTGAAGATTACATTAAAGGATTTCCCTGGCATCCGCACAGAGGTATAGAGACAATAACCTATTTAATTAAAGGCAAGATTGAACATGGAGACAGCCTTGGTAACAAGGGTACAATTAATGATCTGGAATGTCAATGGATGACAGCTGGTTCAGGTATAATTCACCAGGAAATGCCTAAGGCTTCTGAAAGGATGCTGGGATGCCAGATTTGGGTTAATTTACCGGCAAAAGACAAAATGACAGTTCCTGCTTACGGTGACATAACTCATGATAAGATTATAGTTGCAGAAGAAGAAAATGCAGTAGTAAGGATCCTGGCAGGCACATATAAAGGGGAAAGTGGAGTTTTTGAAGGGAAGTACGTAAAAGTTAAATACATCGATGTGGATCTGGCTCCGGATAGCACGTGGACTTATACCGAAACACCAAATTCCGAAACCCTGTTTATATATTTATTGGACGGAACAATTGCAGTTGATGATAACCTGTCAGATTTTGAAGATAAATCTTGTGCTGTTTTATTTGCTTCGTCTGATAAAAGTGTTGCTGCAAACGATGCCGTTGTTGTGCGTTCAGGGAAGCAGGGTGCCAGGTTTGTATTATTGGCAGCAAAACCACTTCGGGAAACCGTGGCATGGGGAGGCCCGATTGTGATGAATACAAACGAAGAGCTGGAGCAAGCTTATGAAGAATTAGATAACGGAACATTTATTAAGCACAAAGTTTGATCAATACTACTTGCAACTCCATAATTGTGGCTATAAAAGATTGTTAAAAAAAGAATTATCACTGTTTGGAAACCTGAGAAATGTTTCCATTCGGGAATATGTGTAAAAACATTAGGAACTAACTTCAGTACCTGGATGATCAATGTAACCGGTTGCAGATGTGTTGATTTTCTCGTTTTTCCTGACTTCTGCTTTGCTTATTGACTCAGACTCAACACATTGTGATATAGTGACAATGAAAATTTCCACCAAATCATATAGTTCGCAAAACAGTTGATTTTTTTTCTATTTTTGAAACCTCAAAAAAGAAAGATGCTAAGCTCTAAACGATTCCTTCTTTTAACGATATTATTGCTTTCCGGAGGAATAATGCTTTATTCCCAGGAGAAGGCTGTGAACCGTGATAAATACCGCATGAATATATCACATACCAGTGAAGCAATGAGGATTGACGGAGTGCTTGATGAGAAACCCTGGCAGGTATCCGATACTGCTTATAATTTTGTACCTGTTACCCCTGTTGATACAGGTTTGGCGATTGCTCAAACTCTTGTTGTAATCACCTACGACAAATCCAACATATATGTCGGGGCTGTTTGCTATGATCCATCACCCGGGAAAAGGCCGGTGGAATCGCTGCGAAGGGATTTTGAGTTTGGTAAAAATGATAACTTCAGGATCCACATTGATACCTATAATAACCAGACTAATGGATTTGTCTTCGGAGTATCTGCTGCAGGCGCCCAGTGTGACGGAGTGATAAACAACGGAAACCAGTCGAGCTTTACCTGGGATATTAAATGGAAATCAGCAGTGAAAAGTTACAGCGATCGTTGGGTGGCTGAGATGGCAATCCCTTTCCGAAGCCTTCGTTATATGGAGGGAGAGAAGGAATGGGGTGTCAATTTTGGACGGCTTGATCTTAAAACTAACGAAAAATCAGCCTGGGCTCCTGTTCCACGTCAGTTTCCCCATAACTCCCTGCCTCACACAGGAACGCTGATGTGGGATAAACCTCTTGATAAAGCAGGATTACGGTTATCTGTCATCCCTTATGCCACTTCAACAGTTATAAAAAACAGAGAAGCAGGTGAATCTGCAAAATGGAAATGGAATGCAGGTTTTGATACTAAAATGATTTTGTCAACATCCATGAACCTCGACCTGACAGTCAATCCTGATTATTCACAGGTTGAGGAAGACAGGCAACAGACTAATCTCGATCGCTTTGAACTGTTTTATCCCGAACGCAGACAGTTTTTTCTTGAGAACAGTGACCTGTTTGCCAATCTCGGGTCCAGCCAGGCACGTCCTTTTTTTTCAAGGCGTATCGGACTTAATGTTCCTGTAAATTTCGGCGGAAGGCTGACCGGAAGGATTGGCGATAAATGGAGGATAGGGATTATGGATATGCAGACGGGATCAAAAGGCGAAACTCTTTCAGGTAATTACGCTGTCGCTGTTCTGCAGCGGGAGATCTTCAGCCGTTCCAGTATTGTGGGGTTTCTTGTTAATAAGGATATCACTGCATCGTATGAAGATTCTGCGTTCACCGCGCCCCGATACAACAGGGTGGCAGGGGTGGAATATAATTTCGCCACTTCAGATAATAAATGGCAGGGTAAGGTATTCTATCATCAGTCATTTTATCCCGGAGCAAAGATGGATGCTGCTGCGGTTTCCGGAAATATCAGCTATTCATCTCAATACCTGAAAACAGGTATCGAACAGTCGTGGATAGGATCTGATTATATTGCCGAAGCGGGTTATATCAGAAGAACCGGTTTCTATGATATCAAACCGTCTTTCAGCTATCTGTTCTATCCATCAGGGTCGAAAAAGATCATCAGTCATGGTCCCGGTGCCCAATTCAATGCTATCTTCAATCCGGAATTCAATCTTATGGACCGGGAAACACAACTTTCATATAGTATTAATTATCAGAATAAAAGTCAGTTGTCTGTTAGAGCAGAAGAACAATTCGTAAAGCTCAGACGTGATTTTGATCCTACTAATACAGAAGGTGAGAAACTTGCCGCCGGTGAGCAGTTTAACTGGAAAAGTGTCCGGGCGGAATATACTTCAGATGCCCGTAGATTATTCAACTACTCCCTTAATTCAGGTATCGGAGGTTACTATAACGGGAACCTTTGGAATATCAACGGACTGATGAACTACCGGATACAGCCATATGGCAGCCTTGGAATGACAATGAGCTATAACAACATATCATTACCCAAGCCTTACAACAGTGCGAAGCTGGTTCTAGTGGGGCCCACGCTTGATATAACCTTCACTGATAAGGTATTCCTCACTACATTTGTCCAGTATAACAACCAGATCGATAACCTGAATACAAATATCCGCTTTCAGTGGCGTTTTGCACCGGTGTCAGATCTGTTTATTGTGTATACCGGGAATTCCTACACTGAAAATTTCGCGAATAAGAACCGGGGATTAGTCATTAAGCTATCATATTGGTTTAACTAACTTTATAAAAGTGACTGTAACAGATTATAATTCTATTGTTTCCGAAACACCATTTGTCGTAACAGTTACTTTTTTATCACATTCACCGTTACCATAGTCAATAACCTGAAGGTTGTCTTTTGTAGAAATTTCAACTATTCCGCTTACGGGATAAAAACAACCATTCTTATAAATAAGGGGTGAGGTAATTTCAAATGTATAATCAACCTTATCGATGTTAAGCCCTGAACCCGATCCGGTAACAGACCATATATCATCAAAAAATCTCAGTGTTTCATTTCCCTCAATCAATTCACTGCTTTTTTCACAGTTCCAGCTCATTGAAGAGCCATCAGGATATGATAGTTTCCCTCCTTCAATCTTTTTTGTAAATGTCAGGTTTCCATCGTCATTCAATCCGCTATTAAGAATAGTTTTTTTACCTTCGAGTTTGTTGTCATTAAAATAGAAATCTTCAAATGTAATCTCCCTGAGAGAGCCTTCATTACGCCACCAGTCAGATAATTTTATATGTATCTTGCCCCGTTTGGAATTGCCTAAAAAACACTCACAATTTT
>JAAYJR010000270.1 GCA_012522835.1 Bacteroidales bacterium | reverse complement strand
GGTTAATGCAGTTGAATTAAAAGCAAAAGGAGCTGATATTATAAATATTGCCCAGCCCTCGTCCCGTTCTTCAGCTATGTTAATTACAAAAAAGAAAAGTGGCATTAAGACACTTCAGGATATGAATGGAAAACGTGCTGGAATCTGGACAGGATATGAACTTCAACCTAAAGCACTATTTAATAAGTATAATCTTGATGTTGAAATAGTTCCGATAGGAAGTTCGAATAATCTCTTTTTAATGGATGGAGTTGATATTATAAATGCCAACTGGTTTGATGAGTATCATTCAATAATTAACTCCGGTTATGATCCTGATGAGCTGAATGTGTTTTTTTATTCCGATTACGGACTTAATTTTCTGGAAGACGGAATCTATTGTTTATCTGAAAAATTAAAAAACGAACCAGATCTGTGCGTCGATTTTATAAATGCTACTCTGGAAGGGTGGAGATACGCTTTCAATCATCGCGAAGAGGCTATAAATATAGTTATTGAATATGCAAAGAGAGATAAGTTACCGGTTAACAAGGTCCACCAGAAATGGATGCTTGACCGCTATCAGGATATGTATCTGCCTGAAGGACAAACTGAATTTAACAACTCACTTTCTGAAGGTGATTACCTCCTTATTGCAAATATTTTAAAAGCGAATGATCTGATTGAAGAAGTTCCTCCGTATGAACAATTTTATCAGCCAGCCATAAAAAATGATGAATGAATTATTATGAAAAGTCCGCTTCTGACTGTAAAAAACATTAAAACAGCATTTACTTTTTTTCAGTATCAGTTTGTCTCAATTTTACAGGTCATCTATCAAAATTAACAATTTATGAAACGAATGAAAATTTTACATTTTTTTTCCGGGAACAGGCGACTGGCTATAAAAATGATACTTTATATTTTTACAAGCATTGCAGTAATATTCTTCCTGATATTTATGTATAACTACAATATCTCCAGAAAGATGGTGAGGAAGAACCTGATAACTAATGCAGAAAATCTTACCTCTCTGACTGTTTCAAAAGTTGAAAATGTATTAAATCCTATTATGAAGATACCTCAAAATTTTGCGGGAATTATTGAGTCTTCAGACTATTCAAAGGAAGAGCTTATAAATCTTCTGTATCAAATGGTAAAAAACAACCCTGAAATTTATGGTGCAGCACTGGCTTTTGAGCCATACTATTTTGATACTTCACAAAAATATTATTCTCCCTATTTTTACCGCAATGCAGGTGAAGTTGTCTTCAAATACATAGGTGATGAGAAGTATAACTACTTCATGATGGACTGGTACCAAATTCCAAAAGAACTTAACCGTGCTATGTGGAGTGAACCCTATTATGATCAGGGGACTGGAAATACAATAATGTCTACTTATTCAGTTCCTGTATATAAAAATCAAAACGGACAGAAAAAGTTTATCGGGATCCTGACAGCTGATATTTCTCTCGACTGGCTGCAGAAATATATGAATTCAATAAAAATATATGAAACCGGCTATGGCTACATGATCTCTTCAAACGGTACGATAGTTACGCATCCTGATAAAGAAATGATCATGAATGAAACTATATTCAGTATTGCCGATACTCAAAAATCACCGATGCTTCGTCAAATAGGTAAAAACATGATAAATGGGGAAATCAGCTTTGCTGAATTTGAATATAGAAATGTTCATACCGGTAAACTTAGCTGGCTTGCTTATGCTCCAGTCACTCTGAATAACTGGTCGGTCGGAATAGTTTTCCCTGTAGATGAGTTCATGGCTGACATTAATAATTTAGTCATCAGGCTATACGCATTTTGTCTGCTTGGATTGTTAATTCTTCTGGCTGTAATAATCCTGATCTCCGAGTCTATTACAAAACCGCTCAGGTTATTGACAGCTGCAGCGGGAAAATTTGCTGAAGGTGACTTTAATATTGCATTACCGGAAATAAAATCAAGGGATGAAATAGGTACGTTGAATGACTCGTTCATCTATATGCAAAAAGAACTGGCTTCAACAATAAGTGACCTGAAAGTGACTTCGGCACAACTTAAATTGTCAAATGAAAAGTTGGAGGAATACAGTCGCTCTCTTGAACAAAAAGTGACGGATCGTACAGCTGAATTATTTGACAAAAACAGGAAACTGAATGAAGCTTTCAGTAATGTTAAAATACTGAATGAGATTGGAAAGAAATTAACATCTACTCTTAATATAGGCCTTATACAGGATATTGTATATGAAAATGTAAACTCACTGATGGATGCCACCACTCTTTTAATTATGATTTATAACGAAAAGGAGAGAAAACTGGAACGTAAACTCTCTATTGAAAAAGGGGAAAAGCTTTCTCCATTTGATATATCGATGGATGAAAAAGAGCGGTTTGCAGTATGGTGTGTTAATAATGCCAGTCCGGTTTTTATGAATGACGTGGACAAAGAATATATCCGGTATACTCCGGTTCGCCCCGCGCCCAAAGCCGGCGAAAGGGTCTCTTCACTGATCTACCTGCCTCTGATGATCGAAGACAGAATAATAGGTATAATCTCGGTGCAAAGCTTTAAAAAGAATGCTTATTCACAATATCAACTCGACATGCTGAATAACCTGGCTAACTATATTGCAATCGCTTTTGAAAATGCCTTTTCCTACGAAAAAATAAACAAAGCTAACAGCGACCTTAAGGCAGCACAGGCACAACTTGTACAATCAGAAAAGATGGCCTCACTGGGACAGCTTACAGCAGGTATTGCACATGAAATAAAAAATCCGCTGAATTTTATAAATAATTTCTCTGACCTTACCGCTGAACTGTCTGCCGAACTAAAAGAAGAGTTCGACAAACTTGCCGACAGAATTTTGCCGGATGACCGGGAATATCTGCAGGGAATTACTAATGACATTTCCTCTAATGCAAAGAAAATCAGCGAACACGGAAAAAGAGCTGACAGTATAATCAGGGGAATGTTGCTCCACTCCCGGGGTAAATCTGGCGATAAACAACCTACTGATATAAATGCTCTGCTGGCTGAAGCTTTCAACCTGGGTTATCATAGTATGAGAGCCCGGGATAATAATTTCAATATTAAAATTGAAACAGATTACGATCCGGCAATAGGACTGATCAATGTTGTGCCGCAAGACATCAGCAGAGTATTTCTGAATATTATCAATAATGCATGCTATTCAACAAATCAAAAGAAAAAAAAATTGAAAGATGATTATGATCCAATTTTAAATATCTCAACAATAAATTATGATAATATTGTTGAGGTCCGTATCAAAGATAATGGATCAGGAATTCCTAAAGAGGTACTCGACAAAATATTTAATCCCTTTTTTACGACTAAACCTGCCGGACAGGGAACCGGCCTGGGATTGTCACTTAGCTTCGATATTGTGGTACAGGAACATCAGGGAGAGATGAAAGTGGATTCAAAGGAGGGAGAATATGCTGAGTTTACCGTTGTTATTCCTAAAAATCTGGGTTAAAAACATTATTAATTCAGCCTGTTTATTTTTTCTGATTCTTAATGTAAAACATAATTATATTTAGTAAATTACCTTGTGAAATTTATTAACTTAACTGTGTGATACAGATTGTATGAAAAACGATTATAAAGAACATTTTATAATTGAAAACCGTATAGAAGAACTACCCGTACTTTCAGAAAAGATTGAGCAATTAGGAAAAAAATGGGAGTTTCTGTCCCCTTTAATCATGAAAATTAACCTGGTCCTGGAAGAAGCACTATCCAACATAATTTATTATGCTTTTAAAGATAAAGAGATTCATAAAATTGAAGTTTCAATAAGCAATAAGGCTAACAAACTTATCATTGAAATCACCGACGATGGCATTCCTTTCGATCCGACCACCAGTGAACAGCCGGATATATCTTTACCTGCTTCTGAGAGGCCTGTAGGGGGATTGGGCATATTTCTGATATCTAAAATTATGGATACTGTAGGGTATTCGAGAAAAAATAATCTTAATATATTGACTTTAACAAAATTTTATGAAAATATCGAAAGAAAAAATAACTGATTTCACCGTTATCAATATTGACGGCAGAATAGACACAAACAATTATTCTGACCTGGAAGAAGAGTTAAACAGGCTTTTCAATAGCCGGGAGACTAATTTAATTATCAATTGCAGTGGATTGAATTATATTTGCAGCTCCGGTCTCCGGGTGTTTCTGGTTACACAGAAAAAAGCGATTTCTGTAAACGGAAAACTCTCTTTTTGTAATCTTCAACCGGCTATTAAAGAAATATTTACGATTTCCGGTTTTACATCTATATTCCAAATTTTTGACACGTTGGAACAAGCAATGAATATAAATTCCAACTTATCATGTTAACACGAAATGCATGGGACTTAAAGCTTTTTCTAAAAATGCACTTCATGACTGCTTAATATGTTTGAAAATATAAACTAAGAATTTACAACTCCACCTAAAAATATGCCTTAAGAAAATTATAAATTATACTCTGATGAAAGCCGGTAAAATTATAAATTGCATTATAGCCCTTGTATTCGCGGGTGGCATATTGCTGGTTTCTGATCTGCAGAACAGAACCGGCAGGGATAAAATAATGACCGGTTTTACAACTAATCCGGAATATCATGCTATTCCTGGCAGAACATATAAAATAGGGATGACATATTTCGGGCCTGACGCAACTTTTGATATGGCAATGCAGGGTGTATGGGACGGACTGAAAGATCTCGGTTTTGTGCAAGACAGTAACCTGATTGTTATCTCCCAGCATGCCAATGGGGAAATAGGAAATCTGCAGCCTATACATCTTAATATGGACAATCTGGATTTAGATATGATTCTTGTTACTTCAACACCGGGAATTTCAGCTGCTGTGGCATCTGTAAAAAAACATCTTGTAGTGTTTACAATGACATACACTCCCCTGGAAGCGGGAGCCGGTAAAAGCTATACAGATCATTTGCCCAACATGACAGGTGTAGGTTCCTTTCCTCCGGTAGAGAAAACCTTTGATTTTATAAAAGAAGTTTTTCCTGATGCCAAACGTATCGGAACATTGTACAATTCCTCAGAAGCAAATTCCATAAAAGTAGTCCGGGTTGGCCGTGATTATATGAAAACCATGGGACTTGAACTTGTGGAAAATACAATCGTAGGTACATCAGAGGTTTTTCAGGCGGCATCAGCTCTTTGTGTGAGAAATATCGATGTGATGTGGATTACCGGCGACAATACCGCTCTGCAGGCTCTTCACGCCATAGTAAAAGTTTGTCGGGACAACAAAATACCTTTAATACTAAACGATGTCGATTACGTGAAGTTCGGAGCTCTGGCTGCTGTTGGTGTCGGATGGTACAATACAGGAGTCTACTCAGCTTCTTTTGTTGCCCGTGT
The DNA here is from genome assembly GCA_012522835.1 of Bacteroidales bacterium. Lineage (GTDB taxonomy): Bacteria > Bacteroidota > Bacteroidia > Bacteroidales > Prolixibacteraceae > JAAYJR01. The sequence goes on along the minus strand of JAAYJR010000270.1, from coordinate 4,162 downwards.
ACTGAACGGGGAGAATCCTGCCAATATACCAATCGAAAACTATGTTGAGGAAAAAATTACCCTGAACCATGATGTAGCGAAGGAATTTAATATAAAATTTCCGGAAAAATATCTTGCTCAAACAGATGGCCCCAAAAAGAAAAACTACAAATTCTGCCTGATACATTTCGTTGACAGTCCTGTTTCAGAGGATGCAGAAAAAGGAATCAGAGACGAACTCAGAAACCGGGGAATGGTTGAAGGAGATGACTTCACGATGAAAATTTTTAATGCCCAGGGGGATATCTCAATCCTTAATAATATTGCTGAAACAGTAGCAGCCGACAAATGGGATCTGGTATTTACCCTTTCAACTCCCACTATTCAAATGATTTCTCAAAAAATATCTAATACTCCTGTGGTTTTTTCTAATGTGGGTGACCCTATACGTGCCGGACTGGGTGAATCTTACGAGAATCATCATCCCAATATTACTGGTATATCAACAATGAGTAAATTTGAAGATCTTATAGTTCTGGTAAAGGAAACAATACCCGGAATCAAAAATATAGGTACAATATTTTCCCCCGGTGAAATTAATTCAGTTGCATACAAGGAAGAACTTGAAAAAGCTGCAATAAGACAGGGAGTGACTCTTACAGCAGTACCGGCAAATTCTACAAATGAGGTTACTGATGCTGCCAGGGTTCTTGTCAATAAAGGTATCAAGGCATTTACCCAGATATCTGACAATCTCACCAGCAGTTGCGGACCTTCAATTATAAAGGTAGCTTATGATACCGGTACTCCATACTTTTCTTATGTCGGAAAACAGATCGACCAGGGTGCTGTTGCAGTTGTTTCGAGCGACTATTACTATGCGGGAATCGATGCCGTTGTCCTGGCAATGCAGATTAATGACGGGGTATCACCCCGGGATATACCTTTCCGGAATGTTTCTAAATCGTTAGTGGAAGTAAATCCAGATGCAATGGAGATATTCAGATTGAAAGTACCTGAAAAATATTATAACCGATAAAATATATGAACAACCTGGAAATCAACATGACAAAGAGGAATGACGAAATTTTCCTTACTTGTAACGGGAGACTTGATGCCAACAGGGCCGGATACCTTAATGATTATATTGATCGTCTGGTAAGGGAAGGGCATTATCATATATCTCTGGACCTTTCCGGCATCGAATACCTGAGTTCGGCCGGAATAAGAACTCTGGTTTCACAATACAAAAACCTTAAAGCTGTAAATGGTCACTTATCTATCCCTGAAATGTCCGGGAATGTAAAACAGATCCTGGATATGGTGGGAATTTCAGACATGCTGGGAGGAGAACGCAAGATTGTCTCTGAAACAGAGAAAGAGGAAGCAAAACTTAACCGGCTTGAGGCTTATGGATTTATATTTTCAAGGACAACACTTTCAGAAAACGGAAAAACTGATATTGAACTCTACGGCTATCCTGAAATGATTGTGAAGTCAGATTATAAGAAAGAGGATGCCAGGGTGGTCAAGTCGGGAATCAATCATTTCGCAATTGGACTGGGAGCTATCGGAACTTCATTTGATGAATGCAAAAACCGCTTCGGGGAGTATATACTTACAGGAAAAAATGTCGCCTACCTTCCCGCCGATGGTTCTAAAAAACCTGATTATATGGTTGCTACAGGACAATTAATAGTTTCTCTGACCGAACTGTACGGACTTCATTTTACTGGTAATTTCTCATATCTTATTGATTTCGACCCTGCAAATCTTAAACATTCAATAGGATTAGGCCGGCTTGCAGAAACTCTGTTACAGATGACAGATTATGACCGGATGGCTTTTGTGATGATTGCCGAGAGTGGCGGACTGATCGGTACCTCCCTTAATGCTTCACCGGTTGACGGGAAAAAAATATTCTCCTTCCCTGAGATAAAAGAGAGTGTAAATTTCACAACTGAACCGGCTCATAATAAAATGCTGACACTCTCTGTAGGATTTGTCTTCAATGATTCAAACAGTGATGAGGAAAGATTCCTCCGGCCATTATTGCCGGGAAAATCTTTAAAGGGGCATGTTCATTCCTCGGTTTTTCCATATATTCCCCTGAAAAAAACAGATATTGACCTCAATGAAACCATTGAGTATCTATTTAATAACTCAGAAATTGCTGACATTCTGCATCTGACAAACGATATAAGGGAGATCACCGGACAGGGAGAAAGTCAGTTTATTAAAGGCCTCTGCTGGGTGGTTCCGGTTAACTCTTAAAACTGCCTATCTAATGATTAAAGTTAATAATAAGTATTCTCCAGATAAGTCCGGTGTCGTTACCTATCCCGGGATGACTTGTAAGTCAAGTATTTATTTATACATATTGTAGAATTATCTTTTCATAATAATAATAAATAACTATGTCATTACTAATCGGATCTACTACCATAGGATTAATTCTGGCACTACTGGCGCTTGGAATTTTCATAAGTTTCAGAATATTTTCGTTTCCTGATATAACGGCTGAGGGATCGTTTACTTTCGGTGCTGCAACTGCTTCTTCGCTTATAGTCGCAGGTGTTAATCCATTAATTGCCTGCGTGTGTGCATTCATTGCAGGCATGATTGCAGGTGCCTCTACAGGAATTATTCATACCAGATTCAATATAAACCCTCTGTTGGCAGGCATACTTGTAATGACCGCGCTTTATTCGGTTAACCTGCATATAATGGGAAAAAGCAATATTCCTCTTCTCAGTGAGACTACTGTTTTTACATGGATTGAAAATCTGTCGGCCACCATTTTCGGACCAGATGATAAAATGATGATCATAGGATGGGAAGTTGCAACAAAAGACCTCTGCTTACTTTTCTTATGCTTTCTGGGCATTCTGATATTCTGCATAATAATGTGGTGGTTTTTCAAAACCAATTTAGGTACGGCAATGCGTGCCACCGGAGATAACTCACAGATGATACGCGCACTGGGAGTAAATACAAAAAGGCTTATTATTGCCGGTATTGCCCTTTCAAACGGCTTTATCGCCCTTGCCGGCGCAATGCTGGCCCAATACCAGGGCTTCGCAGATGTGCAGATGGGTCTGGGAATGATGGTTTGGGGACTTGCAAGCGTAATTATAGGAGAGGCAATAATTAATGACAACAGCATCGGATTTGTTATAGCCGGTGCAGTTGTAGGCTCTGTACTATTCAGATTACTGGTGGCTATTGCACTTCGCTGGGGCCTGAATCCTAATGATCTGAAAATAATCACTGCATTTTTTGTATTTATTGCCCTGATATTGCCGGGAATAATGAAAAACAGAAAAAAATTGACCTTTAAAAGAAAAGCAAATGCTGTCAATTGAAAATATTAAAAAAACTTTCAATGCCGGAACAGTAAATGAAGTGAAAGCACTTCAGGATGTTTCCCTCCGGATTGAAAATGGTGATTTTGTATGTGTCCTGGGTACCAACGGATCGGGAAAATCAACCCTGCTTAATGCTGTGGCGGGAACATTTATTGTTGATAAGGGATCGATAATGCTCAACGGAACAGACATAACAAAATGGAGCGAACACAGACGTGCCAGGTATATCGGAAGGGTTTTTCAGAATCCGTTTACCGGTACTGCTCCCAATATGTCAATTCGTGAAAATCTTGCTCTTGCAATGAAGCGTGGTAAAAACAGAGGTCTTGGCTGGGGACTTCCTAAATCACTCATCAGCAACTTCAAAAAAATGGTAACACCGCTGAATATGGGTCTTGAAGAAAGATTAGCCAATCCGATCGGAAAACTCTCCGGTGGCCAGAGGCAGGCTCTTACTTTGCTAATGGCAACAGCCCTAAAACCTGATTTGCTTTTACTGGATGAGCATACAGCAGCACTTGATCCGAAAACTGCTGCTAAGGTTATTGACCTGACACAGCACCTGATTTCAAAGGATAATCTTACCACTTTGATGGTCACCCACTCTATGCAACAGGCTGTTAACCTTGGAGACCGGATAATTATGATTCACCAGGGGAAAATTGCTTATGACTTTAAAGGAGATGAAAAAAAACATTTGAGAGTGAACGACCTGCTGGCTTTGTTCGATGAACTCCGCAGGAAAGATAATATTGATCCTGCTGTTGCTTCCCTTATTGAAGAATACTACGTTTAATGATTTTAATGTGCTTTAT
>JAAYJR010000129.1 GCA_012522835.1 Bacteroidales bacterium | reverse complement strand
ATATATCAAAGCGCATTCAGGATGAAATGACATATCCCGGACAGATAAAGATTACTGTGATCAGGGAGACCCGTGTGATCTGTTATGCTAAATAAAAACAACCGCAGAAAAACCTGTATCCCAGAGAGCATAAATTCTTTGCGATAAGGTATTTCTGCGGTAATAATTCACTTTCAAACCGGAGCAGTTACTATTCTTCTTTATCTTTTCGTATCTGTTCCAGTTCTTTTTCAATCCATGAAAGCTGGTCTTTAAGGGTACGGGCTTCGTTCTCCAGAAGTGTTGCATCTGAAGCCTGCGGGCCATAGTCAGCAAATGGATTTCCCCATCTGAAACCTAACCCCCTGCCGTATCCACGGCCAAAACCGCCTCTGAAACCTCTTCCAAAGCCTCTTCCAAAACCTCCGTATCCCCGGCCTGGTATGTCACCTGCATTTCCGGTGCACCGGCCAAGTTGTCTTCCTGTCATCGGACCTGCACCTGACGGTCCTGTTCTGTCAAATCCTGGCATAATAAACCTCCTTTTTAATTAATAGTTTGAGCAGCACCTGCCGTGTCCAAAACCTCCGGCCAGGTTTTGAAGATTAGTCGATCCGCATTCCGGACACTTCATTAAAGCGCTACTAATTTTTATTTTGAAAATATTTCCACAATTCATACAGCGGATAATATTATTTCTGAAATGAATACTGCCTCCCTCAATTAACAGCATTTTGCCACTGACCAGGCTGTCGGAAACCTTTTTCCTGGCGCCAACCACCAATCGTGAAAAAGTAGAGCGTGAAATACCCATTTCTTCTGCTGCCTCTTCGTGTGAAAGTCCCTGATGATCAGCCAGTCTGATTGATTCGTATTCGTCAAGTGTTATCCTGTTTATTCTAAGTGACCTTGCTGTGACTCCCACTGGTTTGAACTCCCTGAACATTGGTGGCTCAAATACATATCTGTTATTTTTCGGACGTGGCATATTCTTTTTTCATTTGTTTAAAATTTCATTCGTTTACACTTTTGTAATTATTTGTCAATAAATTAATTAAAAATTTAAAAATCCCGATTAAAATCAGGAGAACCGTTCGTTCTTCACTCTCACATAAATTTTAATCATTCTTTTTTGTGAATTTTGAATGATGAAAATTCATGTTCTTTTCATTTAATCATAATACAAATATAATGCACCAATGTGCAAAATGCAAATTTTTTTCAAAAAATTTTATAAATAAAAATTTCGAATGTTTTGAAAATTGATTTTTCTGTGTGAGACAAGATAAATCCTGTAGCTTAGTTTAAATCAAATACAGTCTGAAATTATTAGAGATTACTTTTGACAAAAAGGGATTCAGATTTTAGTCACTCAGACTCTAACCCAACTGACTCTATTTTTAATGCAGACAGGAGTTATGGTCATAAACCCAAAACAAGTATGAATTATTGTGAAATTGTATATATTTGGAAAAATATAGGATAAATAAGTTAAAGACTTAAATGCTTCATTGAAATAGTGAAATAAGTTACAGGCTTGAATGCTGCATTGAAATAGCGAAACAACAAATTGTTAGAATCCGTCGGCTCAAGCATTCCGTCGGCTCAAGCCGACGGCAATGGATAAGGCACCGATCATAGCAGTCAGCTGTTCAAAGCCCTATCCCTTGCCGTTCACTTCAGTGAACGGATCCATCAATGGATAAAGCTCCGATATATAGCAGTATTGTTGTTCAAAGCTTTATCCCTTGCCGTTCACTTCAGTGAACGGATACAATAGAATAAGGAACTGATGTTATTAAATGATCTGTTCCTTATATATAAATAATTGATTATAAATTGTTTAAAATTATATCAAATGAAACGACGTATTTTTTTCAAATTGGCAGGAATCTCTGCATTATCTGCAATGGTTCAGAATGTTTTTGCATATGGGACAAAAAACAGTGTCATAGATTCCAATAGTATGACAAATCCGTTCAGGATAAAAGGAAATTGGTATAAGGCAGCTCTGCATGTACATACCACCACCAGTGACGGTGATGTTGACGTGCCTACCCGATTACAACAGTACAGGGAAAAAGGTTTTGATGTTGTAGCTATTACTGACCATCGACAAACCAATGACCTAAGTGGTTATACAACAAGGAAATTTTTGGCTATCAGTAGCATAGAGTTTCATCCGGAAACCTATTCAGGAGCGCCGACACACCATCTTCTGGGAATAGGCTTGCCACATCCTTACAAGTATAACAATAGTTTACCGGCTCAGGAGATGATTGATGATATAAAAAGCAAGGGGGCTAAAGTTTTTTATGCACATCCATACTGGACAGGCCATACTTTTGTTGAAATGACCGAAGTGTCAGGATATCTTGGTCTTGAGGTGTATAATGATGGGTGTGAAAGTACGAATAGTGCTGAAAGTCAGATTTATTGGGACCAGATGTTGAACAAAGGGTACAGATTGTCAGGTTTAGCAACCGATGATGTGCACAGGAGTGAAAAAGTAGGCAAAGCCTGGACAATGATTAAAGCGGATAAGCTCAATGAAAAAAGTATACTTGATGCCCTGGAGAATGGTTGTTTTTATGCTTCTAAAGGTCCGGAAATAGAAGATTTCTTTGTGGATGAAAATATGAAGGTGAATATTAAGTGTTCTCCGGTTCACAAAATAGCCTTCAGAATTAATGGTGCGGGTAACGGCAGGGTTTTTCTGTCGAATGACTCACAAGGCCTGAGTAGTGCAGAATGGGATATGAGTAAAAAGAAGCCTAAATGGGTAAGATGCGAAGTAATTGATAAAGACGGTAATTCTGCATGGACAAATCCAATATTTATGTGATAAAAATTTTGGAAGGGATTATTGGAAATCAGCAATCCAATCCGTCGGCACAAGCAATCCGTCGGCACAAGCAATCCGTCGGCTCAAGCCGACGGCAATGGATAAGGCATTGATCATGGCAGCTAGTAGTTCAAAGCTCTATCCCTTGCCGTTCACTTCAGTGAACGGATCCATCAATGCATAAAGCTCCGATATATAGCAGTATTGTTGTTCAAAGCTCTATCCCTTGCCGTTCACTTCAGTGAACGGACCCATCAAAGGATAAGGCCCTGATTTATAGCAGCCAGCTGTTCAAAGCCTTATCCCTTGCCGTTCACTTCAGTGAACGGATCCATCAATGCATAAAGCTCCTATATCTAGCAGTATTGTAGTTCAGAGCCTTATCCCTTGCCGTTCACTTCAGTGAACGGATTCATCAATGCATAAAGCTCCTATATCTAGCAGTATTGTTGT
>JAAYJR010000186.1 GCA_012522835.1 Bacteroidales bacterium | reverse complement strand
GTCTGTTGCTTGTGCGGATTCCCTGTTGAATTGTCCATATTCTTCAGTGTTTCTATATGCGCTTTGAATTGTGTCGGTTATTTCTTTTGCAGATAACCCGTTATATTGGGATAGAACCATTTTTAAAGTTGAATTTTCGTCAAGCCCAAACCGGTTACAATTGCAGCCAAGCAAATGAATATGATTGTTCCTGTTACCCTCAGTATAACTACTTTTTTTGTTGGTAAATATTTCGGCTTTTTTAAATATTTCGTCATTTCTGTTTGTTGTAGCCGTAATATACCCGTTTTCTTCTATTGCAGCAGCGCTTTTTACCTGATATATTTCGGAATCATCGTTTACATAAATGGATATTTCGGTGATACTGACCCCCTGTTTCGGTGATATTGACCCCCCTCACAGGTTAAGATTCAAAGAACACGATCGACTGACAATATTACCGTTTTTTTCTTAAACTATCACCTTGTAAAGTAATTCTAAAGGCCGTATGAACTATTCGATCTAAAATTGCATCACTGATAGTCGGTTCCTGTCCGATGACATCATACCAACTTGCCACGGGCAACTGACTTGCAATAATGGTTGATGCTTTGGCATGCCGGTCTTCAATAATTTCCATTAAATCCAGCTGTTGTTGTGAATCCAAATGGGTCAAGCCAAAATCATCCAAAATGAGCAATCCGGTTTTTTCAAGTTTCTCGAAGAACTTCAAAATAGTTCCTTCAATACGGGCCATCCGGGTTCTTACCATTAGTTTCTGCATGTTGAAGTATGCTACGCTATATCCCTGGGCACATGCTTGTGCTCCAAGCGCTGATACAAGAAAAGATTTTCCGGTTCCGGCGCACCCGCTAACAAGTATTGAATCTCCTTTTTCCAGGTATTCCCCGGTAGCCAGTGAAGTGATTAATGATTTGTCCAGTCCGCGTGAAGGATCATAAATCAACTCTTCCAGGGAGGCCTGGTATCGAAACCGGGCATTTTTGTGCAGGCGTTCAAACCGGCGGTTTATTCTCTGTTGCTGTTCAGCCTGTAAAAGGATCTCCATCCCTTCAACCAGGGAAAGTTCATGGGTCTGGCGTGTTTCGTTCATGGCCTGCCAGCTGCGGGCCATTCCCGAGAGTTTGAGCCGGTTCATCTGTAATTGAAGCTGATCTGTTGTCATAAAATTAAAAATTTAAAGTTAATTGATTATAATACTCCCTGCCACGGATATTAGCATGATCCGGCAGAGGTTTGTGCTTTTCATTCAAAATATTTTCAGTCATTTTGTTATTAATAATGTTACTGATAAAACGATAGCTATAGATTTGGTTGTCAATGGCCAATTGGCAGGCTTTCTCAAAAACCAGGGGATCGGTTTTGCGTTGCAGGCTGAACAGCCCGTCGCAACTGCGATATAATATCTCAGGATGCTCATCCTGTTCAAAAATCAGGGTGATCAGATGAACGAGCATCTGCGATTTATTTCCGGCCTGCCGGATATAATACTCCGGACTGCGATCAAGGTAATGACGGTGATGTGAGCATAAATGGTCCGGTTCATAGGAATATTTTCCGGGTCGATAGTCCCGGGCATGGACAGCGACCTGTTCTCCCCGGGCATAAATATAAACCATGCTTCGGGTATAAATTACCTTAACCTTTGTCCCAATGTAGATATATGGAACACTGTAATAGTGTTTGTCCTGGGTTAGGTAAATATGATTGTTCTTCGCTACAGTCAACTGCTTGTAATACTTAAGTTCAAATGGAGCAGATGGAAGAGGGGCCAGCAGAGGCCGCTCTTCAGCCAGAAACTTCTCTTCACGGGAATAGGGATGTTGTTGCATGCGGGTTTGGTTATGGTCCCTGTTTTTTGCTCTTATCGCTTCATTCAAAGAGGTCAGGTCAAAAAACTGATCTTTTCGCAGACGGGCATAAATGCGCTGGTAAATCAATTTAACCTGGTTCTCCACACTGCTTTTATCCTGAGGGGCTTTTACCCTTGTTGGAAAGACAACGCACCCATAATGATTGGCAAAATCTTCCAGTGCACGGTTAATCTCCGGATCATACCTGGTTGCTTTGATTACAGCCGCTTTCAGGTTATCGGGAATCAAAAGCTTTGGAACACCTCCCAGCTCCTGCAAGCACTGCCTAAGGGCATAAAGAAAATCCTCAATGGACTGACTTCTGACTGCCATAACAAAACTATAATCCGAATAAGGCAGGCACCCAACAAAAACCTGGCATTTAATAATCTCTCCTGTTTCACGATCGGTATAGTACAACTGGTCCCCGGCAAAATCAATATAAAGTTTATCCCCTGGTAGATGTTCCAGGTGCATGTGCGGTTTGGCCGCTCTCTGATGCTGGGATATATGATAGCAAAACTGGGTGTAACTGTATCCGTCATGATACTCACTACGGTATTCCTCCCAGAGCAGCTTTTTAGTTACATGAGGATCTTTAAGATCCTGTACTATATCATCTAATCGGTCTTTCAGATCATTAAAACGTTTTTCCAGATAAGCCGGATTACCAGCGTGAAGACACTTCTCAAGCACCGGGTCATCGGTAGCCAGCAAATGGTCAATATCCTGTGGATGCTGCTCCACCTTCCGACGGTAAGATTTGACCGTGTTGCGGCTGACACCCAGCTCCCGGGCTATCCTTTTATTCGTGTAACCCGATTTTATTAAGCGTAAAAGTTGTTTAATTTGACTCATAGATTTTGTTTTTCCTGCC
>JAAYJR010000015.1 GCA_012522835.1 Bacteroidales bacterium | reverse complement strand
GTCAAGTACAAAAGAATATTGCCTAGAGCATGTGAATGAAAATTTTAAAATCTTGGCTGATTAATTGATTGAATTTTAAATGTTTAATTAAATTATATTCGAATGAAATTAGCTATACATGACCATCCTGGCAGTTACAGTGACCGCTGGATTAAATATTGCCAGGAAAAAAATATTTCATATAAAACTGTTAACTGCTACGATAATGACTTCATGGCTCAGATTAACGGATACGACGGATTGCTATGGCATTGGGATCTGACCGATTACAAGTCAGCACTGGCAGCAAGGCAGTTGACATTTTCACTTGAAAAAAAGGGAATAAAAATGTTTCCCGATATAAGGACATCCTGGTTCTATAATGATAAAGTTGGCCAGAAATATCTGTTAGAGGCCATTAATGCGCCATTGGTAAAATCTTATGTCTTTTATTCCAAAAAGGATGCATTGGAGTGGCTTGCAAATACTTCTTTTCCAAAGGTATTCAAGTTAAGGAGCGGAGCAGGCTCATCAAATGTCAGGCTTATTGAAACTAAAAAGAAGGCGAAAAATCTTATTAATAAGGCTTTTGGAAGGGGTTTTAATCAAATTGACCCGTATTACAGACTTTATGACAGACTTAAGGTCTTTTTATCCGATAGGGATATTACTGCATTCAAAAAGGTACTAACCGGAATAGCACGGTTATTTATTTTAAAAGATGTTGAAAAATACTCCACCAGGGAAAAAGGCTATGTTTATTTTCAGGACTTAGTCCCCGGCGCAGATGGTGACACACGATTGACGGTAGTAAATGACCGGTGTTTCGGACTCAGACGGTATTGCAGAAAGGGAGATTTTCGTGCATCAGGTACAGGAATAAGAAGTTACAATCCGGAATTATTGAATAAGGAAATGGTAAAATTAGCCTTTGATGTTGCTGATAAGTTAGGGGTTCAGTCTATTGCACTGGATATCTTAGGTGATAAGGACAACTATAAGATCACAGAAATGAGTTATTGCTTTACAATAGATTGTTGTGATGACTGTGCCGGCTATTGGGATAAAGACCTGATCTGGCATGAAGAAGAGGTTAATCCACAGCAATATATCATTGAAGATTTTATTAAATCTTTAAAAAGTCCACAAAGTATTCACGAATTTCTTGAATCGGAAGTTTATGAAAACTAATGATCCTGGCCTTATGGATAAGAAAATTACTATGCTGACTTTCAGTCTTGATCATGGCGGAGCTGAAAAAGTCTGCCTCACCTTATGTAATGAATTTGTCCGAAGAAACTATGAAACGGAACTTTGGATAATAAATTACAGGGAATCATCACTCACCGTTGAATTAAACAGTAAAATAAAAATATTTAACCTGAACAGGAAACACGTCCGAAACAGCATTGTTCCATTGATAAAACTTTTAGTAAGGCGGAGGCCAAAAAGAATATTGATATTTCATATCGAACTTGCCATTCTTATTATTGCACTTAAGAAATTGCTGTTCTTAAAGACTGCCGTTATTGTCAGGAGTATAAATACCCTTTCACGAGCGTATGATTATCCGTCCGGAATGTGGGAAAAATATCTTGCCCGTCCGGTTATCAAATGGATCATACCCCGGTCAGACAAGATAATTGCACAATCGACAGGAATGTACAGAGATTTGATAATTAATTTTAATATTCCCATAAAAAGTCTTGTCACCATACATAATCCGGCTTTTAATCTGCAGGTGAACGGAGCAAAAAAGATGGATGAAACAGTAAAAACCAAAGAATTTTTATATGTGGGACGTCTTAGCCCCCAGAAAGGATTGGTAAATATGGTCAATGCATTTAAATTAGCACATCATGCAAATCCAACCATTCATTTAACCCTTGTTGGTGAGGGTTCTGAAAGAGAAAAGCTGGAGAACCTTGTTGCTGAATCCGGATTGAAAGAAGCTGTAACATTTACAGGATTCCGCGAGAACACACTACCCTATTTTTGCAGGGCCAGAGCAACATTGCTTACCTCCTTCTTTGAAGGCTTCCCAAATGTACTGGTTGAATCACTGATGGCAGGAACTCCCGTAATTGCATTTGATTGTCCCAGCGGACCTGAAGATATTATCATCCCAGGTGTTAATGGATTATTGATTCCTTACCTGGACCTGGAAAAATTTTCAGCGGCAATCCTCAAAGTGGCGGGTGGCGAGCTTCAATTCAGCAGGGAAAAGATAATTGAATCATCAGAAAGATTTTCAATCAATTCCATAGTACAACAATATGAACGGGTTTTATGGGAGACGAATTAAGCAATTCTCGTACGGTAATGTATTTTTTTGATTTTATCCAATAAACAGGTATCCAATGGATATAAAAAATATTGATTTTATCTTTTTTACGGGGGATAATGGAGTTGATTATCCTGTTGGTGGTATTACCTCATTTACCAGGCAAATGATGAGCGTTTTCGGTAACAGGATGGCACTGGTTGGCATTTCCACAGATAATACTCCTTCTGGTAAATGGATATATAAAAATTTTGACGGAGTAACATACTTATTCTTTTCAATTGCAAAGGTTAATAAATACAAAATAAAACCATTGTTACCCCTTCGGTTGACAACCTATTTCCGGCTGAAAAAATACAGAAAAGAAATATTAAGTTTAAATATCAACAATGCAATTGTTCAGAATTCACATTTTCTTCTTGCCATTAATAACTGGCCAATAGCAAACAAAGCATATATTTTTCACGGCGTTACAAATCCGCTGGAAAAGGCCCGGTACCGGCCGGCTAAATTGCTTGCTTCGTCTTATGAAGAAAAAATGTTCAAAAGGCTCCAAAGTTACAATACAATATTTACTGTGGCCGATGAAAATGGCATCCAAAATATGATCATGCGGAGCAAAAACAAATTTAGCAGGAATCACTTCATTAAATTACCTACAAGATTTGATAATAAAACCTTCTATCCTGTAGAAAAGGAGTATTCAATGCAATGTTTGGGAATTAATAGAGATAAGACAATATTTGTCCAGGTTGGAAGGCTTTCAAAACAAAAAGGTTGTGATTTTATAATTGATTCCTTTAGCCATTTTCTAAAAAATAATCCGGATTCTGAACTGTACCTGGTTGGCGACGGTGAGGAAAAAGAGAGCATTCAAAAAAAAGTTACATCATCAGGACTATCCGGTAAAGTAAAGATAACCGGATTTAAAACAAAACAGGAGGTTGCCCTTTACTACAACTCAGCTGACCTGGTACTGGTTGGTTCTCATATGGAGGGATGGTCGGTTGCAATGGTGGAGGCTCTTGCTTGTGGAAAAAATATTGTTTCAACCAACGTAAGCGGTGCCTCGGAAATGATACTCCAGGGACAAAACGGATATATAGTAAATTACCGTGATCCCCGGTTATTTGCAAAAAAGATGGGAAAGGCATTGAAACTTCCCAATCACAATGAATATTCTATTAAAATTTCAAGAAACTTTTCATTATCCACATTAAAGGATGACATTTTAAATCATTGGAAAACTGCATAACAAATGAAAAAAAAGATACTTTTTTTATCTGTGTTACCTCCGCCAATATATGGCAGTGCAATGTCGAGCCTGACATGCCTGAAGGTTTTACAACAGGATAAAAATTTAGAGGTATATAATTTAAAGACTAATTTTTCAAAAGCATTCGGCGATGTAGGAAAAATCTCATTGATAAAAATAGCCGGCTTCTTTTTAATACTCAGTAAAGTCATATCGTATACAATAAAAAACAGACCTGATTTAGTCTACATAATGCCAGCAACAGCAGGTTTTGCTTTTTTCAGAGATTTTGCCTTTGCCTTTATTTTGAAACTTCTGGGCAGAAATATAATCTATCATTTAAGAACTCAGATAACAGTTGAGGACAAAAAAAACAAGCTTAAAAATTATATTTTAAAAAAAGCATTTCAGAACAGCAAGGTAATCGTTTTGGGAAAGGAATTAAAAAATAATGTACTGTGTTATTTCCGGGATAATGACATATTTATCCTTCCCAATGCAATATCAAAAACCTTATCCATGGAGAGATATGAAAAAATTGAAAAAAACCGGTTAAACAGGTCCGGATTAAGACTGGCATTTATTTCAAATATGATGAAACCAAAGGGATGGCCTTTAACCATTGAAGCTGCCAATATTTTAAATAAAACAGGTGTTGATTTTTCGCTTACCTTTGCCGGGAACTGGCCGTCAGACAAAGAAAAAAATGATTTCTATAACCTTGTTAAAAAATACAAGCTTAACTCCAAAATCTCTTATGCCGGTTATCTTGATACAAAGGGAAAGAACAATCTTCTGGCAAATTCCGATATCCTGGTATTTCCAACTGAATATAAGTTCGAAGCCCTGCCAAGAGTAATTATTGAGGCTTATGAGTATGGATTACCTGTGATTACTACCCGGAATGGATCAATTCCTGATATGGTCGTCCATAATAAGACCGGATTTTTATTGTCAGACAATACAGCAAAGGAAACAGCCGGTTATATCACTGCATTATCGGATAGGCAATACCTGGTAAATATCGGGAGCGAATCAAGAAAGAGATTTCTTGAAAACTATGAATTATCGATTTTTAAAAAGAATTTTCTCAAAATTATTAAACATAATATGAGGGATAAGGAAATCGAATAATACAGATTCTGTTTAAACATTCAAAAATTTAGTTATCATGAATTTACACCTTTCAGCAATAAATCTATTCAATGGCAAATTACCAGGTATACCTCATAAAAAGTTACTGATTAATACCGTAAATGCCCATAGCTTTAATGTTGCACAAAAAGATCCATTTTATGCAAAGGCACTTCTTGCATCTGATATTTTATTGCCGGATGGGATCAGTATTGTTTTGGCAAAGAAATTATTAAACCGGAAAATGATAAAAAAAATTGCAGGTGCTGATCTTTTTCACCATGAAATGAAAAGATTGAACGAAATTTCTGGTACATGCTTTTTCCTGGGAAGCAACAGGAGAACTCTCGATCGGATTATTGAACAATCACAACAGGAATATCCTAATGTCAGGGTATTCACTCACTCACCTCCTTATTCTGAAAATTTTTCCCCGGTTGATTCTCAACATATGATATCTGTTGTTAACCGGTGCAAGCCTGATGTATTATTTATTGGCATGACAGCTCCGAAACAGGAGAAGTGGGCATACGAACATTTTGATAAGCTTGAAGCCGGACATATTTGCAGTATAGGTGCAGTCTTTGACATTTACGCCGGAAATGTTAAACGTGCCCCGCTTTGGATGATAAATTCGGGACTGGAATGGTTTTACCGGCTAATAAAAGAGCCCAGGAGACTTTGGCGGAGATATCTGCTTGGTAATTTTATTTTCATAGGTTATATAATCAGGGAAAAAGCCATTCTGAAAATCAATAAAAAACAAAAAACATGGTTCATGTATGACTATCTGCTATAATCTATTCAAGTTTTATTCAGACAGTATAAAGGTTTAATTCATAAATCTTTCATCTAATAACTTAATAAGTGTTTAATTATGATTAAGGAACGAGAACCGGCATTGGAAAGAATCAGTGTCGTAATCCAGGTAATCTGGACAGTCATTTGTTATTACTTCATAATTTGGATTTCAGGTATTGTTTCTATAAACAATTTCTTCGAAATTAAAGAGCACCTGATAATTGTCTTTATTATGATACCGGCATGGTTTACTCTGTTTGAATTTTTTGAATTGGGTAAAATGGAGCGGATGCAAAGATACAGGAATATCCTAAAAAAATATTTTATCGCGATCTCCTTCGGGTCATTCATTTTTCTGTTTTTAGCACAACTGTTTGACTACCAAATGTTTTCGGCAAATCTTATTCTACAGTTTGCCATTCTGAATTTTTTTGTTCTCTCCACGCAAAAAATATCCGGAAGAATGATACTTAAACATTTTCGCAAGAGAGGATATAACGCAAGGATCATACTTATAATTGCAGATGAATCTGCAAGTTCTTTTATAAGGCAAATAATTGAAACACCGGAATGGGGGTATAGAATTTGGGGAATAGTTACCGATTCCGAATTAGTGAAAAAAGAATTTGGTAAGGAGTTTTACATTTATCCCGGAAACAGTGATTTTCCCAGACTACTTGATGAATCCATTATTGATGAAGTTTTCTTTTGTAAAGATGAGTTTAATACATCCAGTGTTAATAAATTTATTGATGCCTGCCGGGAAATAGGAGTAAGTTTTCATCTTCATGGCAATGCCCTTGCTTTCAAAGGATTAATCCCACGGCCATCATTTGTAAACAAACAACTGTTCCTTTCATTTATAAATACACCTGACAATTATTATGCACTCATAATAAAAGGGGCGATAGATTTCTTCATGGCCGTGACCGTTCTTATCCTGGTTTCACCAATAATGTTGATCATCGGACTGTTGATTAAGCTCGAAGACGGCGGTCCCGTCTTATTTAAACAAGTTAGAATAGGAAGGCAGGGGCGACTTTTTAAATGTATAAAATTCAGGACAATGGTTGTAAATGCAGAAGAATTAAAAGAAAAACTGATGGAACAGAATGAACAGGATGGACCAGCATTCAAAATGAAAAATGATCCGAGGATTACCAGGGTGGGAAAATTTTTGCGTAAAACATCTCTCGACGAACTTCCTCAATTCATAAATGTTCTGATGGGTGACATGTCAGTTGTCGGTCCTAGGCCCCCCATTCCATCTGAAGTAAAAAAATATGAACGCTATCTAAACAGAAGACTCAGCGTCAATCCGGGCATAACCTGTATCTGGCAGGTTTCAGGCCGTAATAATGTTCCTTTCGAAAAGTGGATGGAAATGGACATGCAATATATTGACAACTGGTCTTTGGGCCTGGATTTCATTATTATGCTGAAAACTATCACTGTAATATTCAATGGAAACGGGCAATAATATTTACTATTTATGAACAATTAAATTTTTATCAGATGAAGTCATATTTAATATTTTTTACATTATCGGCAATTATTTTGCAGACTTCGTGCAGAAGTTCTAAAGATCTTACTATGTTCCAGGATTTACAGAATAATGTATCTTTAAGTAACGTACCTGGCAAAGCCCCTGAGTATATAATCAAACCCTTTGATAATCTCTACCTGAATGTTTTAACTCTCGATCCTGAAGTAAACGCACTATTCAATCCGACTATGGGAGGTAACAGCTTCGGATCGGGAACTCAGCAGATGTATGGAGACCGTCCCAGCCAGTATATAAATGGCTATATGGTGCAGGCTGATGGAACAATTAATTTACCCATACTCGGACAGATTGAGGTTGCAGGATTAAATTTGGTTGAAGCCCGCTTAGGAATAATGGAACGGGCAGAGGAATATCTGAAAGAACCGAATGTGAAAGTTAAAGTACTGAATTTTAAAGTCAATGTTACAGGGGAAGTCCGTAATCCGGGAATATATTACAATTACGAAGGTAACTTAAATGTTATAGATGCCATTAGTATGGCAAACGGTATTACAGATTTTGCTGATCTTAAGAATGTACTGGTAATCCGCCATAACGAAAATTCAACAGAAACCTTTAATATTGATTTTACAGACCGTAGTGTTTATTTATCAGGCGCTTTCTACCTGCAGCCTGATGATGTAATATATATAAAACCAAATAAATTTAAAGGCTCCCGCGATAATAACACTATTTTTTCACTCATACTTTCCACATTTTCAACACTTGCAACAATACTTGTTGCCACCAGTGTTCTTGCGCAGTAAGAATATCCCAACTATTAAGGGCATCCAGTTTAATTATACAAAAATTTTTATCATGGAAAAGTTAGAAGAAATATTAAGTCAGATCAACACTCAGGATAAGAGAGATTCGAAAAATGCTCTTATGAAATATATTAAAAAATGGCCATTGTTCGTCCTGCTTGGGTTATTCGGGATTGCAACCGGATATTTTTATGCCTTAAAATCACCAAATGTATATCAGGTAAAAAGTCGTATCCTGGTAACAAGTGAAAAAAACAGCATGGCTGATATTCTGGATAAAAATAGCAGCCAAACGCCGGTGCCAAAAGCTGATATTGAAAATCAGATAGGAATTCTTAAATCTTATACAATGTTTCGAAAAGCTCTAGACAGGCTGAACTGGGAAACCACATGGTATCATAAGGATTTGATATTTAAAAAAGAGTTGTATGAAAACGAACCCTTTAAGCTCATTGTTCCCCCAAACGCAGAAAATGTGCAAAATGTTCCTTTAAAAATAGTAATGGTAAATAGTAATGAATATTCCATAAAAGTGAAAGGAGAAGCAAATCTGCATGGGAATACATATAATTTAGATATTGAAGAGACACGAAAATTCGGGGAACCATTTTTAAATGATTACTTCAATTTTACCCTTGAAAAAGGAACCGGAGTCCAGGGTGAATCATACTTGCTGAACTTTAACAACTTAAATACTTTGACAAACAAGTTTATGAAAATCACACAAATCAGCAAGGAAAATATAAACACTGACGTCATTTCTATTATAATAGAAGGCGAAACACCCGGGAAAAACGTCAAATTCATTAACGAACTCAACCAGGTGTTTATCGAATTCGGAATTGAAAACAAAAACAAGAATTCTGAAAACTCTCTTAAATTTGTTAACGACCAATTATCTAGGATACAAAATTCACTTGAAAAATCAGAAAAGAATTATAGCAACTATCGTCAGTACAACCAGGTTATAGATCTCGGCCAAGAAGCACAAATGACATATAACAGACTGGAAGAAATAGAAAACGAACAATATATAACACAATTACAATATGACTATTATCAAAATCTTTATAATTATCTGGATGATTCGGAAAAAATTGAGGATATGATAAACCCCTCTATCATAGAAATAACAGATTCAAATTTAAATGGTATCCTGTCACGTTTAACGGAGCTATACAATCGAAGGGAAATTCTCGCACATAGTGTTCAGGAAAAGAATCCAAGAATGGTTTTACTAGAAAAGGAAATACAGGTAACAAGGGATGCACTTGAGGAAACATTAAAAAATCAGCTGAAATCAACTGAATCGAAATTAACAAGTATTCAGGGACAATTAAATTCTATGCAGGCAAGATTGGGAAAATTACCGGAAACCGAGAAGAAACTTATTGAGCTCCAGCGTGATTTTGAACTTAACAATGAACTTTACGTCTTTATGTCACAGAAGAAAGCTGAAGTTTCAATTGCCAGGGCATCTGTTGTTCCCGAAGTGCAGGTGATTGACCCTGCAATGGTTGAAGCAGCTGTCCGGGTAGGACCTGACAAAATGAAAAATGTTGCTGCAGGACTTGCAGGGGGACTCATTTTACCCTTTATGTTGATTGCCCTGGCCGGCTTTTTTAATAATAAAATTGAAACCAGGGAAGAAATTGAAAAAGAAATCGAAATTCCTGTACTGGAAGGGATTATAAGGCATAAATATAAGTTAAAACTGCCTGTGATACATCATCCCCGGTCAGGCATTGCTGAGTCATTCAGGGGAATAAAATCAAACCTGAATGCTATCCTGGAACAACCCGGGTCTAAAGTCGTATCCATTAATTCTATGATCCCGGGAGAAGGTAAATCATTCATTTCATCCAATTTTGCAGCAATTCTTACAAAAACCGATAAAAAAGTATTGCTTATTGCTGCTGACATGCATAAACCAACACTTTATAAATATTTCAATTTAAAAAATCCTTATGGATTAAGTGATTATCTCAGGAATGAAAAAAGCATTGATGAAATAACAGAACAAACTTCAATTCCAAATTTATCCTTCATCAGGGCAGGTTCTTCTTCGTTTAGTTCAACTGACCTGTTAGATAGCAATAAACTTGGGAATTTAATTGATTGGGCACGTACAATGTTTAATTTTGTTATAATAGATAATCCTCCTCTTTTGCTTGTACCTGATGCAATCCTGACAAGCAGGTACGCTGATATAAGCCTGTTTATATTAAGAATAAATCATAGTCATAAAGAGGAAATAAGGCAAATCAACAGAATTGTAGATTTCAATAAACTGGAACGTGCCGCGCTTGTTGTAAACGGAGCTCCCGATCGCGGATACGGCTACGGTAAAAAATACTGGAAGAAAGGTTATGGAGAGTATAAACACAAAATGAAAATTGCTTAAATAAAAAATTATTGTATGATAATAGCGGTTGATTTCGATGGAACTATAGTAAAGCACAAATACCCCTCTATAGGGAAGGAGATACCCTATGCAATAAAGACATTGCAATTATTTCAGGAAAGGGGACATAAGTTAATACTGTGGACATTCCGATCTGGTAAAGAACTGGAAAAAGCAGTTGAGTTTTGCAAAAAAAGGGGATTGATATTTCATGCTGTAAATAATAACTTTGAAGGTGAAGAATTTGATAATTCATACAGCAGGAAAATTTATGCTGATATGTTTATTGATGACAGGAATATCCTGGGAATTCCCGAATGGCAGAAAATTTACCAAATGCTCACCGAAAATAAAAATGATAATGAAGAACAGATTAAAATGCCTGACTCCCTTTTAGATACATCATAGATGATTATCATTAAGTTTGTTGTCAGGAGCAGGACATTATGCCTGAGTTATTGATTGAGAAAAGAATGATTATTGTTTAATGAGCTTTCTTACTATCATCTGTTTTTGACCCTGAATCGATCGCACATAATAGATACCCGAGGTTAACCGGTCAATCGCAAGTCTTGTTAATGTTGA
Source organism: Bacteroidales bacterium (assembly GCA_012522835.1). Classification (GTDB taxonomy): domain Bacteria; phylum Bacteroidota; class Bacteroidia; order Bacteroidales; family Prolixibacteraceae; genus JAAYJR01. The sequence goes on along the minus strand of JAAYJR010000015.1, from coordinate 402 downwards.
ATATATTTCCCGGGTAAGAATAACTCTTCCATGAATATCAATTATCTCAATTTTTGTATTTAAATCCGGTAAGGTGTTGTATGCTATGTTAATATATGAACGGGCAGGATTCGGATAGAGTATAAGGCCATCATTACCCCGGGTTTCAGATACAGAATCCGGGAGCATGGACTTTGTATCATCCGCTATCCACTGATCTGCACTTTTGTTATGATCTTTACCCGGGGTTACCTTTAATTCTGTTGTAACAATACTGTCGCAACCGGTTGTCGAGACAAGGGTTCTTTGATATATGCCGGATTCGGTCCAGCCCATATATTCATCACCCAATTTGATGTTAATCTTTTCCGTGGTGTATTGTTTAGGATTAACGGTGAGATAGGTTGTGGTTATCTGAATTGT
>JAAYJR010000139.1 GCA_012522835.1 Bacteroidales bacterium | reverse complement strand
GTCAGCCTTTGGTTTTAATGCAATAACTTTCCTTTCAGCTTCCAGTGCCATTTCAAGAAGTTGCAACCGGGAGATATTGGCAGGATTAAACTCTTTGAGTTGTTTCTCCATTCGGTTAAAGGCATTTATGTATTCAATTTTAAATTTTAATGCCTCCGCACCGGTAAAGCCCATAACAAGAAGTGAAAAACCATCCCTATTCATTATATACATGGGATATTGTTTTCCTCTGTTATCGTATTCAGATTTATAAAAAAATTTCGCAGCGGAATTTTCCGTTACGAGATTTCCAATAGTTTCAAGAACAACAGCATGACGTTTCCCAAACTTTTCAGCAACCAGTAAACTTGTTGTTACCGGGTTGCCCTTTTCTGATTTAAAAACTAATTCTTTCATAACACTTATGCTATTCTGGTTACTTCAAGAAGTCTTTCATCATTTAACTGCTTTGTGCGGAACTCGGTTCCGAATACAGTCTTTAAATAGGTAGTCGTAGCTCTAACAGTTTTCATTTTCTCTATGATAAAACATTCTTTATCATAGAGTCTCATCTTTTTTAACGCGGGTCTGATCGGTTTATCAGCCGGCACTTGCATTTTGTTTTTTTCATATCTTTACTTACTTATCAATGAAATTTAATGAAATTTGATTTAATGTTTTACTAATTTGCTAACATAGATAACATCATGAATGTAATTAGTAATTTTAAAACAATTTGATAATCTTATGGACTGTTATTCAGATGTAAAAGTTAGCATACGATATGACACTTTTCAGTGTCAGATAAATAACAATCCATAACTTTTTTTCTTTTCTTTTCAAATCCCCTCCCCGAATAAAAAGAGGGCGTTTGAAAATAAAATACGGTGAATGATATATTCAAACTTATTTTCATTATCTGTCAGATAAAGTCCCATTTTTTACAAAAACTATTAAGATGAGATAAATTTACATATTACTATTGGTAGTGAGGTGCATATATTTAAGTTTGCCCTGCAATAAATCAATAACCTTCCTATTAGCCTGGTCAACTTTCTTCTGATCGTAGTCAATATATATTCCAGTTACCCTACTTCCTATTTCATGTCCCAGGGCTGCGGAGATAGTTTCTTTAGGGATATCAAGATCAGATGCAATAGTCGCCCAGGAATGCCGGGCGTAATAAGTTGATATAGGTTTATTAATCTCAGCCTTTTTCGCTGCCTTTTTTAGTTTTTTGTTAATCTCCTTCTTTACAGCATCATAATTAACATATCTCTCATTCGGGTTAATTAAATATTTTTTCCCGGATAGCTTCTTTATTAGTTTTTTTGCCTCCGGTTCAAGTTTAATAGAATAATTATGTCCGGTTTTCATTCTCTTGTATATTAATCGGCCATTCTGTATATTCTCTTTCTTTAAATATGCCAAATCTTTAAGGTTAATGCCTATCAAATAGAATGAGAGCATAAATACGTCTCTTGATAGTCCCGGCACTCCTGGAATTTCAATGTTCTTAAATTGCCTTAATTCCTCTATTGTGAGATTGCGTTTTACAGTCTTTTCCTTCTTGATTTTATACTTCCGGAATGGATAGAGATTAAGTTCTATCACTTCATCATCAATGGCCATGTTGAATACTGATCGGATATTTCTCATATGCAAAGAGGTATTATTTATAGAACTGCCATTATCATTTAAGTATAATTCAAGGTCACGCAGAAATTTAACGGTTATATCAGAAAATCGTAATTCACCCGGAGAATATTTTTCAATCATATCAAGAGTAACTTGATATATTCTTGCCGTTGATGGTTTTTTTGTTTCAATACTATATTTATAATAAGTGTTAAAGTTGTACTTCTCTTTGGCTTTTTTGTTCTCATATCGCTGTTTTATGGCTGCTGCGTTCATGTAATGAATCTCCCCAGTACTTGTTAATTTAGAAATAAAGGATTGAATGTCGGCCAGTTTTTGAGATAAATCTGAATTGGCTCTTAGGTGATCTGTTATTCTCGGTGCGCCCTTTTTTATTCCTTTGTCTTTATCCCAGTATTTTTTTTCAAGTTTAATTCCTGTGCTAATATGAGAATGAGTTCCGTTATGTCGAATTACAAACACAATAGGATATTCTTTTTTTTCGTCTATCTCCCCGGACCAGAAATGATGTTTTAAACTAACCGTTGCAATATCTTCGTGACTGTTTCGTGACTAAAATTCTTCACAATTATACTCCATATTCCACAATGTTACACAATGGAGTAATTAACAGTTTTAGGGGACAAGCATTAAAAGACCCTGTCAAATGTGGCTTTTGACAGGGTTTTAGGTGTTTATAATTTTGTCGGGGTGAGAAGATTTGAACTTCCGACCCCTCGCCCCCCAGACGAGTGCGCTACCAGGCTGCGCCACACCCCGAAAAAATTGTTCTGAAATGTATATGGGCGCGAAAATAATACTTTTCCCAAAACAAACCAAGAAAGATTTTTTATTTAATAGTTTTCATCTATGTGTACTTAATTTTTATTGATCGGATTTATTAGGCTTGATTCAGGATGTTTTATATTTTTGCACACTAAAATATTAATGTTATGTTTAAACCACTGGATATAAACGAAAGTAGTGAGAATAAACCTACTCAACAAGTTGAAAAGGAACAGGTTAAATGTTTAATTATTGGATCCGGCCCAGCTGGTTATACTGCAGCTGTTTATGCTGCCAGGGCAAATCTAAAACCTGTGCTTTATGAAGGTCTTGAACCGGGAGGCCAGCTGACTACTACTACAGAAGTTGAAAATTACCCTGGTTACCCGCAAGGTGTTACCGGCCCTGTTATGATGGAAGATTTTAAAAAGCAGGCGGAGAGGTTCGGAACAGATGTTCGCTGGGGACTTGCCACTAAAGTTGATTTTTCGGGTAATATACACAAAGTGTGGATTGATGAAAAAAAGCTGATAGAAGCTGAGACTGTTATTATTGCAACGGGTGCAACGGCTAAATATCTTGGACTGGAAGATGAGCAAAAATACAAAGGGGGGGGAGTGTCGGCTTGCGCTACCTGCGATGGATTCTTTTATCGCGGAAAGGATGTTGCTGTAGTTGGAGGAGGAGACACCGCATGTGAAGAAGCTATCTACCTGGCGGGTTTGTGTAATAAAGTTTATATGATCGTAAGAAGGGATGTATTGCGGGCATCCAGGGTTATGGCAGCAAGAGCGAAGAAGACTCCGAATATTGAAATATTATGGAAACATCAGACAAAAGGGCTGATTGGTGAAAACGGAGTTGTCAGGGGTGCAAAACTTGTCAGGAATCTTGGAGAAGAAGGTGAGGAAGAAGTTAACATTAATATCGACGGGTTCTTTCTGGCTATCGGACATAAACCTAATTCTGAAATTTTTACCGATTTTTTGGAGCTTGATAAAACCGGGTATATAAAAACTATTCCCGGAACCTCAAAAACTGCGATCCCGGGAATATTTGCCTGTGGTGACGTTCAGGATCCTGTATATCGTCAGGCTGTTACTGCTGCCGGTTCAGGCTGCATGGCTGCTATTGATGCTGAGCGATATATTTCGGAAAAGAACAGTTAATAATTTTTTTACATATCTACATCTACTTTGGCAAATTCGGTTTTTGAATATTTGCCGCCTTCTAACTTTTTGCGTACCTCTTTAAATGCATGTAATGTGTAGGTTACATCTTCTAGTGTATGCATAGCAGTTGGTATAAGCCTGAGTATAAGTTCTCCTTTAGGAATTACAGGGTAGACTACTATTGAGCAAAATACTCCGTAGTTTTCCCTGAGATCATAGACCATATTGGTTGCTTCGGCAGGACCTCCCTGCATGTAAACTGGTGTTACCTGTGAATTTGTCTTCCCAAGGTCAAAACCAGCATCTTTTAAACCTGACTGCAAAGCATTAACTATTGTCCATAATTTTTCACGCATTTCAGGCATAGTCTTTAGCATTTCAAGCCTTTTCAGTGAACCCAGTACCATTGGCATAGGTAATGATTTGGCAAATGTTTGCGATCTCATATTATATCTCAGGTAAAAGCATACATCGGTATCGCATGCAACAAAAGCCCCGATTCCGGCCATTGCTTTGGCAAAGGTTCCAAAATGGAGGTCCACCTGGTCGGTTACTCCAAAAAATTCAGGAGTTCCTGCTCCGGTTTTTCCCATCACACCAAAACCGTGGGCGTCGTCAACAAGCAGCCTGAAGTTGAAGTCAGATTTCAGTTTAACTATCTCATCAAGTTTGCCCAGGTCGCCCGACATCCCAAATACTCCTTCAGTGATAACTAAAATTCCACCGTTCTGTTTTTCTGACAGTTTGGTAGCCCTTTCAAGTTGTTTTTTCAGGTTATCTATGTTATTATGAGGATAAACAAACCTTTTGCCCATATGAAGCCGGACTCCGTCAAGGATACATGCATGTGACTCTGAATCATATACTATAACGTCATTTCGTCCGCATAAGGCATCGATGATCGACACCATCCCCTGGTATCCATAATTAAGAAGAAACGCATCCTCTTTTTTAACAAATGTAGCTAGTTCTCTTTCAAGTTGTTCATGCTTAGTGGTTTGCCCTGACATCATACGGGCACCCATAGGATATGCAAGTCCATACTGTGCAGTTGCATCAGCATCGGCTTTTCTTATTTCAGGATGGTTGGCAAGCCCCAGATAATTGTTTAAACTCCAGGAGAGAACCTCTTTCCCTCTG
>JAAYJR010000201.1 GCA_012522835.1 Bacteroidales bacterium | reverse complement strand
TTTCAAATTCCTGATCGCCGAAATTGATAAAGTTATTACTGATATGCTTACTATCAGCTTTTCATTCTGAAAATATTAGATATTGGAATGTTATTAAGGAAGTTCCAGACAATTTACCGAAAGATTATTATACCCGTTTTTTCCGTTTTTGCAATATTTCCAGCCTCTGTCTTTAAGTATTTTTACCAGCTCTCGGTTCAACATGCCATGCGCTACTATTACAGCCTGACCATTCCTGTCTGCAAATTTCGTCAGTTCATCTGTAAAGACATTTAATTCATCAAGACGTTCTTTGTAGCCGGCTTTTTCCCCCGTATTTATTCCGGCAATCCAGGTTATACGCGAAAGAAAAAGCCACCCTTTTACCGGAAGTGGTAAGAGGGGTATCTGCAGCACAGGGTAATCGAGTTCGGTCAATACGCTGTCGGTTTTCAAAAATGCTTTTCCTCCAAAGAGTATTTTTGCTGTTTCCAGGGCTCTTGGTTGCGGACTACAAAATAGGGTGTCGATATTTTTATGGTTTTCAATTTTTTTAAGTACTTCATCCGGATTGAATGTTTCAATATCTGCTATATTGTATGCTGCCTTGTATTCTGCCGAATTTTCTGAGCTTCCCCAGCCTGGTTTTGCCAAATCAACCGCAGCATGGCGGACCAGGTATATCCTCGGACTGCCCCTGGAAATAAACGAGGATAGTAAAATAATCATTATTCCAAAAAAATTTGATATTGTCATTTTATTTATAAGATTTCTTGCTAAATCGTTTAGGATCCTAAAAATTAAAACCCTTTTGCCATAAATTGGATATTTGTAAAATTAGGTAATTAGGCTAAAACTGGTAATTGATTGAAAAATTAAACAGACGGTCATCGGGACTGGTGGCATACGAAACACTTACCACTGCCAGATCGAATGGTGAGAACCACAATCCCAGACCGGTTCCGTTATGCCATTTTTTGGATTTTTCTCCCTTGAGCCATACCCTGCCTGTATCATTGAACAACAAGACTCCTGCCGTACCGTTAAGCAGGTAGGTCTGGAACTGCTTCATCCGGATGCGCACTTCAGCATTCAGATAAATTGATGCATCGCCGTAGAAGCGGGTTTCCCGGTATCCCCGCAGGTTTTCGGTCCGCCCCAGGGTGGCTGCTTCGTGGAAAGCATAATCACCAATCAGTTTTTCGCCTCCGATGCGAATGGCATATACTAAGCGGGGACGCTGCGAAAAGCTCAGGTACGTAACCCAGTCGCCCGAAAGTTTCAGCCAATTGTCTGTTTCCTTATTAAGACCGGCAAAATAAGCTGCCCGGGTTTCAAGGTGCATTCCGCGGGCCGGGAATGTATTGCTGCCGGCAAACTCCTCCTCGGTTTTCCGCTTCATACCTGCCAGAGTATTCATATTATACTTAAAATAAACGCCGGTAAAAGCATGAGCTGCCAGTGCATTTTCGTTTAAACCGTTCTCCGGCCGGGCAATGAATCGTCCGGCCGTTTGTTCTGCGTCTGCAATGCTGTAAAACAGCCCCGGACCAGCTTTATGTATCCTCTTATCATCCAGCCATTTTATAAAATCAAGCTCAGTGTAAAAATTGCTCATCCGCAGGCGGTAAAATTCTTTTTCCGGCCGGGGAACTTCCCATTTTGTTTCGTTTCCCATTCCAAAATAGTTCCCGGCATATTCCGGTGAACCATATTTTGTGCTGAAGTTAATTTCCATTCGTCGTAATGGTAAATTTTGATGCGCACTGAAGTGCAGATTAAATGCGCTGGTGGGGAAAGCATAATTCCCCAAAATCTCGTACCGCTCCTGCCGGTATCTGGAATATTTGGTGAATACCGTCCCCCCTCCCAGAAAAACGCCGTCATCGGGATTATAACCTGAAAATATTCCCGGGTAAACTATGTCATATTCAAAATGTTCCCTGTCAAATTCCAATGCTTTCTTATCATAACGGCTTCTCAGCCTTCCGGAGAGCTCCGGTGCAATTTCTGTATTTTTGTTATCATAAACCGTAATATTTTTGCGCTTTGGCCTCTTACCTGAGATTATTTCAACTTTATAATTATTTTGTTTCGTAATTGTTTCATCTAATTCACCAGTACCGGACAGGTTATTTGTTGGTATTCCCGGGTAATTGATAATTTTATCTTTATTTTTCCCTCCAACGATATTCAATTCGATTTTTAAATGATTATCCCCTTTCAATTCGAACTTATCAATTCCATCCAGTCCGTAGAGGTGAATTTTACCGGTTTCAGAGGCGTAAAACGTACGATGATAAAATTGTCGGCCTCTTTGACTGTTTTTCTTAAGCTCATATCCGGAAATATTCAGTACCGTGTCTGAAAGTGCAATAATTTCGAATAAGTCCGGTTCATCGGTGCCGGTAATACTCACCTCTTTTGACAGCGAAAAGTAAAGGTTACGTGCCATGGGTTCCAGATTTTTGAGACGGGCTTTTAAAATGTTGGCTGTTTCGGGTCCGCATAGCGGATAAATTTCTTTGGGAAAAGCATACATGGCTGAATCGATTTTTTGTGGAGACAGCAAGTCCCGGAGTGAATCAATTTGCCTGAGCCAGTCTTCCCAACTGCTTTGGGTAAGAAAAGTGCGATCGAAATGACGGGCGTTGAACGATTGCCCTTCAATATTTTTGGTGAATTCGGTGAACCCCTGAATTTTCGGCAGCAGCCATTTACGGGCGGCAATCCGGGGTATTATGCCTTCATTCACAAAAAAGGCCTGATCACGGTCCCGCGGTATGGGTTTGTAAACCGTTTTTCCGTTGCGTTCAAAACCAGCCCAGCGCCACTGGTCTTCGTGCCGGTCCCAGTCATTTATAACAATATCGAACAGTCGTGCACGAAGCACCCCCTCTTCATCTGTAAGATGACTGGAAGAAGCAGTGGTTTTTTCTATTACTTTTTCTGTGGAAATGATATTTGCCGGATTCCCGAAACTTTTCACGTCGCTGCGGTCACCATCGGGTCGTTCCTCAAAAAGGAACATCTTTCCTGCAACGTCGGAGCGGTAAATTCCAAAGTGCGGGTCGTCAGGCACATACACCACCTCTGGATTGGTGTGGTAAATTCCTGCATGTTCAGACAGTGATGCCACTACCGGCGCGGCATAAGGATTGGAAGCCGAGATCTGATCCTGCACCAAATCCACAGCAAACGTTTTTTTCAACTCTTCCGGCACAGCCCCTTCCACATATTTGTCGACAGAACGAAGCACATATTGCCTTCCCTCGTTGTCCTCAAGCCGTAATGAAAAAGTTTGCTGTCCACCGCCACGTTTTACAATCTTTAGTCCCCCATTTTTAGTCCTGATGTCAAATACCGGGACTTTCACCGGTGTTGCCCAGACATCCCGGTAATTTTTTCCTAACCATTTGTAGCCAGCTTCACCAATATTATAACGTGTCCCGGCCATTGCCTCCATGCTGTCGGGTAACTCTGTTATAGTAACAGATTCAGGTTTCTCCGTGAGAAATTCTTTTTCATATAGGACTTTTCTGAAAATTGCTTCCCCGGAATTAAAAAAAGTCAGGCTGCATATGCCTTCGGGTGAGAAAGTAAGGTGTGCAAAGCCATTTTCTTCCGACGCAAATTCTGGTAAATCCTTTCTAACGTACTCCCGGTTTTGCCAGGAGCCTGAAATAACAAAATGGATATTCTCGTGCTGAAAGTATTGCAAATTGTCTTCACCGGAAGAAACATACACCACATCGGGATATTTTTTTAAAATAGAAAGCAAGCTGTTCCGGAAATACTTAAAGTCGGGATGCTGGCTGTCGTAACGGATGCCGGGAAGTTTCCGGTAAAATGTGTAAGGCAGCTGCGTCAGCCATTGTTCAGCAGAGAAATAACCGCTGGTGTTCCCATAGCTTTTCAGTGAATGATGGCCGGCTACCACTAAATGTTTACCGCCATGGTGACGCCGGATTGCATCTTCAATCCGGATGAGGACATCGTTCGGGTTTTCGATACCACATTTATTAAAACGGCGGTCGTACTTATGCACCCACCACCAGGTATCAATCAAAATTACTGCCAGATTTTCGGAAAGTATTACTTCAGCCGGTCCCGGACATGCTTCTTCGGGAAAGAATACCGGGTTATTAAATTTTTCAGGCAATGTCTCATTCAATTGTTTGATAAAGTCCTTCCCTTCCCTGTTACCACCAGCCCATTCGGCTTTGCCGGGTGCAATCAGAAGGGGATGTTTTTCATTCAGCAACAGTTCACGGTGAATTTGGCCGGTTTTTACATTGACGGCATTCCCAGCCAGCAAAACGGCAAAATTTTCCTGTCTGTCGCTACGTTTTTGCAACTGGTTAAGGAGCATAACTTCAGCTTTTTCTCCCAAAGTGTTTCCTGTTACAAAAATACTGAATGCAGCCCCTTCCTGAGCATAAATCAGGCTTCCCCTGATTAGAAATAGTGTAATCACCAGATATTTTACAGACTTTATCATTCTTTAAATTTTTAGCCTGCTTCTGTTGCGGCGTCCGGTTCGATATCCAACAGGCTCAATCAATTGTTGTTTTTCAGTTTGTATAAGCAGGTGTTCATTTTTTTAGATGCTTTTGTTTAAATGAACACGAATAAAAATGCTCCTACAGTAATTACCAGTCCCACCATAAAAACATTGTAAGCCCAACGCAGCAACCGATATTTTTTTGCCAGAACTTTACCCAGGGAATACTGGTCTTTTGTGAGTGTCGAGTAGAGGTAAGGATCATCGTTGATCATTTCACCAACAGCCCATTCATATTCTTCCAGATCCATGTTGTAGAAATTCCCGAAAAACAACAGGTTCACCTTTTGTTGCTTTATATCCTCCCGCGTAAATTTGCCCGAAGATATATTGGGGCGGGTGGACAGGATAGCAAGAACGATGGTGGACAAACTGAATAAGATAAAAATAATGGTTGGGACGATAATGGCCGGTTCCTGTTTAAATTTACTCACCAGGGTAGCCAGTGCCAGCGAAATGATTATACCGTTGAGTGAGATGAGGATGTTGGATTTATTGTCGGCAATATGGCTCAGGTTAATCTGGTTCCTGGCTGTCAGTTTAAACATGGAATCCACACCACGGGAATAACTTTTTGGCCTTGCAGTTTTCATTTTTGCTTTAGTGGCCCGTTTTGCAATTCGCTCCTTTAGTATTTCAAGGTTTTTACGCTTCAGTTCATCCAGTTCATCTTTGCCAAATGCCGTATGCCAGTTATGCTCCTCAAACAACCTGGCCGATTCCTGGTCGAATTCAGCTTTTTTTAATTTGCGGAAACCTGCATTTTTTTGTTCCTGTCTGAGTTTCTTCGCCTGTTCAAAATAATTTTCCCGGCTCAAATGCATAAAATCAGCATCGCAGAGCACTTTAGCCACCCTGCTTTTGGGAGTTTGCGGGAATTTTGTTGCCAATATGCTTTCGGAAACAGCAGCTCGAATATTTTCATCTACTTTGTGATTTTCGAGGAATCTGGCAGCCATTTCAGAGCTTTCCTCCTCATGTCCTTTGTACCTTTTAAGATAACCCACATCGTGAAACCAGGCCGCTACCCTCAGGATATTCATTTCTTCTTCCGTCAGGTTTTCTCTGGTACCAATAAATACAGCGTTTTTTACTACATCCTGAGTATGGTCCAGGGTATGGTAGGTGTAACCCTCCGGGGTTTCATTTTTCAGAAGGCCTGTAATATACTTTTCAGCCTCAGTGATAATTGTTTCATTGATCTTCATTTTATTATAATTGTTAATTTATAATGTATTAATGGAATTCGCTCATATTTTTCCGCAGTCATAATTGCCATGCCCGATTTAAATTTTAATTTTTTAAGTTCACCATTTCTTCATTAAAAACATATAATAAAACCGGCCGGTTGATTCCTTTCATCTTTACCGGCTTTTTAGGCATAAACAGACCTTTTGTTTCAGTCCGGAGTTCATGGTAAACTTCTGCAGAAATGATAAGCTGCGATTGCCACCGCTTGTTTAATTGTTCAATTCGCGAAGCCATTATCACCACGTTCCCGGTTATGGAATACTGTTTACGAACTGATGACCCGATGTTACCGATTACCGCCTCGCCATAGTGAAGGCCTATTCCGATTTTGGTTTCCGGAATGTTTCCTGCTCTATTCTCTGTTTTTATTTTTTGAAGGATATCTACAGATGACATAACAGCTTTTTGCGAAATATTACCTTCCGATACCGGTGCGCCGAAAGTTGCCATGAATCCGTCACCCAGGAATTGGTTGATCACGCCATCATAATTTTGTACGCTGTCAATCATAAAACCAAAAAGACTGTTCAGGTACGCCACAACCTCTTCAGGCTTGTGAGTCTCTGCAAATGGCGTAAAGTTTCGGATGTCGAGAAACATTACACAAACATTTTTACGTGTACCTGAAAGTTCATCTTTTCTTTCGAGAATACTTCCGGCTATTTGGGGAGAGATTTGCTGGCCGAACAGGTCGATGACCTCATTTTTCTCCTTGATATTCTCCCATGATGCAACTATTTTTTTCTTAATTAAATCGGCAACAAATCCGGCCGCAATTCCCGATATGATCAAAATAACCCCTTGTCCCAGATACTGCATCCCCGTTAAATCGGGATGGAGACGGTCAGCGGGAAGATTGCTGAAAACAGTGGAATAATAGACAGACGTCACTACAAATTCAACCGCAGCAAGTGCACCGGTAAAAACCGAAAGCCGGAAATTAAGCCGTAACGTGGAAAGTACAATAAACAGGAAATATGTAAGTGTTGCCGGTGCCTGCAGTATGACAGTCTGTCCGGAGTATTCAACAATAAAAATGAAGAGCAAAGTGAGCAGGGTTACTTCCGAAAAAGCGTTAAGATAGCCAAAAAAACTCCGGTGGTGAAAAAACATCCGCATTTTCTTCCCGATAAAAAAGTGGACTACCGATTCATAAACAATGATCAGCAAAGTGAAAATGAGGATAGCATAAATTGCAATGTTAGTATTGAAAAGGGAAAGGTACTGGTTACGGTAAAAAAAATAGATTATAATTAGCAGAATGGCCTCAAGTCCCAGCATTCCGATCAGGATGAGGGCACGAAGGCGTTCGCTGCCCGCAATCTCAGCATTAAAAAGATCTTTGGAATTTTCAGGCTGAGAAGAAAAGTTTATTTTGATGTCTGATTTCAATGATTTTTCAATTAAAAATAAAACAAAGTTAGTTAACATTTACTAACTATCAAAATATTTTAATAATTAATTATTTCATAGCAACTTAGATTTGTGATTTTTTAATACCCGGCAGTTTTTTACTATATTCCAAACCAGCTCTTTTTAGTGCGATTAATCTTTTTCAAAGTTTTCTTTGAATCTTCATAACCTTTAGCTATCAGATTTTTAACCTGATCTGTATCAGACCTGTTAAATTCTGACAGATCAGGTTTAATTAGCAGATCTGCCTCTTTTGTCTGTAATTTTGCAGATGCCATCATTGCAAAGTGGATACTGTTCAGTAATACCTCGATAATATTACGGGGTTTATTATAATTATGTTTTGCGTTGAGATCTACACCTATGATATACTTTGCACCTAATTCGATAACGGTATTTATGGGTACATTCTCTACTATACCTCCGTCAACTAATAGTTTATCCTCTATTTCCACCGGTTTAAAAATTCCCGGTATTGCTGTACTGGCCATAACAGCATTCGCTACCGGCCCTTTTTTTAAGATTACTCTTTTTCCTGAAGAAACATCTGTTGCTACCATAGCCAAAGGTATTTCCGCATCTTCAATATTTTGTTCCCCAATATGTTTTATTATCAACTTACCCAGTTTCTCATTTGAAAGTAATCCATACTGGGATAGCGAAATACGACTAATATCTAACCACTTAAGCTCTAATGCTATATCCTCTATTTTCTCGCAGCTAAATCCGAATGCATAAAAAGCAGCTACAAATGCTCCTATACTTGTGCCCGCAATATAACTGATTTTTATGTCAGATTCCTTAAGTGCACGCAGCACTCCTACATGGGCAGCACCCAGTACTGCTCCCCCGCCAAGTGCTAAACCGGTTTTGTCGATTTTTGATTTCATTTGTTTAAAATTTTATAACAAATTAAA